>NZ_JBMIRS010000197.1:0-136048 GCF_049198005.1 Paracidovorax sp. MALMAid1276
GGCCTGGGCGTCGGCGCGGTAGAAGGCATCGAAGCGAAACGCGCGAAAACCGAGGATCGCGTGGTGCTGCCGATGCTCCTTCTGCCGCGCAGACTCCCAATAGGCAGCACGGATGATGGGGCTGGAGAGTCATGTCGCCAACACACCGAGGCCCTTCGCCATGCCGTGTTGCAAACCTTCGCGACAGCTGCGGCCATCGCTGCGGTTTGCGCCTTGCCTGGCGACGGTCTTGGCAGACCGGCTTGTCCGACAAATCTCCAGCCCACGACACTAGCACGGAGCCGGGCGCCGACTGCGTCGCCAAGGTGGCACGCCCATCAGGGTCATCCCGGCCGTGCCAAGGGCTGCAGGCCTATCGCGCGCAGACGCCGGCCCAGGCGGCGGAGCCGGTCACGGTGGTGTTCTGCGTGACCACGCTGAGCGGCGCATTCACCTGCACCACGGTGCTGCCCGCGCGCGGGCTGGGGTAGCAGGCCGTGTTGTTGCGCACTACGGCGCTGCTGTCGGGCACGTCGCCATTGCGGTATTCGGTGCTCCCGACATGGATGCCGACCTGGTACGTGGGCTGGGTGTTGATGATGACGTTGCCCTGCAGCACGATGCCCGGCGCCGACTGCACGGCAATGCCGGTGTTGCCTCCATTGATCAGCGTGTTGTTCTGCACCGTGAAGTTGCGAAACCACTCGGCCGTGTCATACCCCTGGGTGATCGACATCAGCCAGCAGCCTTCCGATGCCGCGTCCTGCTCGATGCGGTTGTCCTCGATCAGCACGCCGTCCATCTGGCCATGAAACGTCATGTTGCCCCCATGGCACACGCCGTTCACGACCGAGTTGCGCACGTAGCGGTTGTTGCGCAGGACGATGTTGGAGCCGCTGAGACCGTCGCTTCCCGAGAGGTAGGTGCCATGGTTGAAGCCGCTGCCGCTGAAGTTGTTGGCCTCGAAGCGGTTGCCCTCGATCACGCTGTCGCGGAACTGGCCGAGGATGCCCATGCTGGCGTTGTGGTGCAAATGGCTGTTGAGGATCTGCACATTGCGCACGCCATGCGGTGCACGGGCCTGCGAGTGGATGGCGATCTCGAAGCCGGTGATCTCCACGTTGTCGATGATCACATCGCGCACGTTGCCACTCAGCCAGAAACCCCAGGCCGAGTTGTTCGAACCGTGAAGGCGCAGATTGCGGAAAACGTAGCCGCCGTCGTCTGAGGTGTTGAAGTACCTTCCCCCGAGCTCGAAGATCGCGACAGTGTTGTTGCTGGTGGCCAGCAGCGGTGCTGGCCCGCTGCCATAGGCCTCCAGCGTGATGGGCGCGCTGGCGCGCGCATTCATGTTCTCGAAGGTCATCGTTCCCACTGACCAAGCGCCGCCGCGAGCGAACAGCAGCGAGGTGCCTGCGGGCAGGGCGTTCAGCGATATGCCGGCCAGGTTCTGCTTCGGCGCATCGCGCGTGCCGGGGTTGGCATTGCTGCCAGGAACGCAGCCGGGTGCCGCGCCCGGCTGGCAGTCTGAAAAGTGGAAGCTGGTGCTGGGCGCGGGCGCGGGCGCAGGCGCAGGCGCAGGTGCAGGTGCAGGTGCAGGTGCGGGGGGTGGAGGTGTGGGACTGCCGGCATAGCAGGCTTTGGCCACGCCGGGCAGCGGGTCACCGAAAGTGGCGTTGTTGCAGGCCGCCTGCTGGTTGAAACTGCGGGGCGCGGTCCAGGTGCTGCCGGCCCCGTAGACCACGCTGGCCGTACCGGTGAACTTGCAGGTCTGTCCTTCGACGGCGCACAGCGTGTACCCGGGCGGCGGAGCGTTGAGCACCGGCGCCGAGGGGGCTTTGGCTGGGGGCGCTGGAGCGGGTGCCGGTGCGGGCGTGGGTGCGCTGACATGGCAGGCCTTGACCGTGCCCGGAAGGGGGTCGCCAAACACCGCGTTGTGGCACTTCACGCCGAACGAAAAAGCGCGTGGGGCGGTCCAGGTGGTGCCGCTGCCGTAGACCACCTTGGCGGTGCCCGCGAAGCTGCAGCGCTCGCCCTCTGCGGCGCAGCGCTGGAACCCGGCGGGCGCGCCGCCAGGGGTTGCGGTGGCGGCGTGCAGCGAGGCGGTGCCGAAGCATGCGGCAAGCGCCAGAGCGATCCGCGTGGCCCGTGCGGCGCGGGGTGAATGGTGCGAAAGAAATTGTGGACGCATGGAAAAATCTCCCGGTGTGTTGCGTGTTGGTCTGTCTGGAACCCGCTCAACGCAACGCAGTCGAGCGGGTCGGCGCGAGCCTATCGCCGGGCCCGCGAAAACACAGCGATCCACACGCTGCAAAAGCGACAGACGGCAGGTGCCGACCGACGGTCGCGACCTGTCGCAAAACGTTTCAAACCGCCCGTCGGCCCAGCGCTACCGCTGGTTCGTTGGGGCAAAAAAAGGGGAGTGCGCGGGGTGCTTGCCTGCAGCCTCGATCCGTGTGGCTTGAGGGCGTTGAGGCGTTGAGTGGCGGTGAACGGCCGCACGCTGTGCCGTCCATGCCTTGGCGGCCCTGGTGGTTTACTGGTCGATGATGCGCCGCGCGAACCGCTCCAGGTAGTCCATCAGTTGTCCGGCGCCGGCCATGGCCTGGGCCTCGTCGCCGCTGGCAATGCCCTGGGCCAGGTGCATGTGGGCGCGCGCGCCTTCGGACACCTCGCCTTCATGCTGGTAGGCATACCAAAAGCGCCGGCACTGCACGATGAGCGGCTGCACGCACTTGACGGCCGAGTGGTTCTGGCTGGCCTGGTGCACCACCACGTCCAGGGCGTGGTCGGCCTGCATGTAGTCGTCCAGGTGGCCGCGCGCGGCGGCTTCCACCATTTGCTCGGCGCAGCGCACGATGGCCTGGCGCTGCGGCCCTGTGGCGCGGCGCGCGGCGCACGAGGCGATCAGGCGCTCCAGCACACGCCGGGTCTCGATCACGTCCAGGTGGTCGGCCAGGTCGATGTGCGACACCAGCAGCCCGCGCCGGGGCTGCTGCGCGATCAGCCCGATGGACACCATGCGCAGCAGCGCCTCGCGCACCGGTGTGCGGCCCAGGCCGGTGCGCTCCACGATCTCGCCCTCCACCACGGGCGATCCGGGCTGCAGCTGCAGTGTGGAGATCATGGCCTCGATGGCGTCATAGGCGACGTCGGCCGCGCGCCGCTTGGCGGCGGGGTCGCGTGAGGGGGATGAGACGCTGCGGGTGGTCATGGGCGGTGGTCAGGTGGAGCGGGCTGCGGGTCGCATCTTAGTGGCTGGCGCTGCGCGCCCCAAGGCTGTCAGGCCAGGCTCGCGCCCGCCTTGCGCAGCTCGGCAATCTGCGGCGCCTTGGGCAGCCACAGCTTGTCGAACTCCTGGATGGTGCTGTCGGGGTTGAAGGCCGATGCCGTCTTGAACGCGATGGAGGTGCCCTTGAATTTCTCGATCAGCCCGGCCTCGGTGGTCACGATGTCGTTGATCTGCGCATCCAGCGACTGCGCCACCAGCTTGCGGATGAGGTCCTTGTCCTTGGCGTCCAGCCCCTGCCAGATGCGGCCGGAGACCAGGGGGGCGAAGGGCATGAACAACGCATTCATCTGCAGCAGCGTCTTGGCCACCTTGTCGAAGCGCTGGTTCCACGAGAACTCGATGTCGGCCTCCAGCCCGTCCACCTGGCCGTTGCTCATGGCGTCGAACACCTGCGGCGTGGGGATGGGTGTGGGCGCGGCGCCCAGCATTTGATAGAAGTCGCGGTACACGGGCGTGGGGTTGATGCGCAGCTTCATGCCCTTGATGTCGGTGGGCACGTTGATGTCCTTGGTGGAGAACACGGCGCGCATGCCGGTGATGCCCCAGCCCAGGCCAATGGTGCCGGTCTCGCGCGGCAGCACCTCCAGCAGCTTGGTGGCCGCAGGGTGCTTGACCAGCTTGGCCACGGCGGGCGTGGAGCGCACGAGGTAGGGCGCGTTGATGGCCGCGATGCTGGACACGCGCGAGCCCAGCTCGGCGGCCTGGATCCAGCCCATGTCGAGCGCGCCGGACTGCAGCTGCTGCATCATGGCCGCCTCGTTGCCCAACTGGCCCGAGTGGAACACGGTGACGCTCAGGCGGCCATCGGTTTCCTTTTTCAGCGCCTCGCCAAACTGCAGCGCGGCGCGGTTCCACGAATGGCCTGCGGGTGTGATCAGGCCCAGGCGGAACTCCTTGGCATCGGCCGCGCGCACCAGGGCCGGAAAGCCCAGCCCCGTGACGGCGGCTGCGGCCACGGCGTGGCGCTGGATGAAGTGGCGGCGGGTGACGGTGCGAGCGGTTTGGTGCGTCATGGTGAACTCCGTGATGAAAGAACGTGGGGACAGGGCGGGGGGCTGCCTGGCGACGGGCTACTACTTGAGCAGGCCGAGCGACAGGCTGGGGAACAGCGACAACATCACCAGCGCCACGCAGCTGATGATGAAAAACGGCAGGGTGACGATGAACATCTTTCCGGGCCTGGCACCGGTGACGGCCGAGGCCACAAAGAAGCTCAGGCCCACGGGCGGCGACATCAGGCCCAGCACCAGGTTGATGACCACCACCACGCCGAAGTGGCGCGGGTCGATGTGGTAGACCTCGGTGGCAATGGGCAGCAGGATGGGCACGGTCATGATGAGCCCGGGAATGCCGTCGATGACGGTGCCGATCACCAGCAGGATCACGTTGGCCAGCAGCAAAAAGGTGACCGGGTCGTGCGCCACGGTCTGCACCCACGCGGCCACCATCTGGGGCACCTTGCCGTAGATCAGCAGCCACGAGAACACGGCGGCCGCCGCCACCAGAAACAGCACCACGGCTGAGTAGATGGCCGAGCGCAGCAGGATGCGCGGCAGGGCGCTGAACTGGAATTCGCGCGTGACATAGCGCCCCACCAGCACCGACGCCACGGCGCCCACGGCGGCTGATTCGGTCGGGTTGGCCAGGCCGCCCAGGATGGAGCCCACGATGACGATGGGAATCAGCAGCGTGGGGCTGGCCTGGGCGGCGGTGCGCGCGCGCTGGGCCAGGGTGCGCTTCTCGCTGCGGGGGTAGTGGTAGACAAAACCCATCAGCGCAATGACGACGAAGAACAGCACCGTGAGCAGAATGCCCGGGATGATTCCCGCCACCAGCATGTCGCCCACCGCGACTTGCGCCAGCACGCTGTACACCACGAACATGACGGATGGCGGAATGATGGGCCCGAGCATGCCGCCGTACACCGTGAGGCCCGCGGCAAAGGTCTTGTCATAGCCCTGCTTCTCCATCTCGGGCACCATGACCTGCGACATGATGGCCACCTGCGCGGTGGCCGAGCCGATGATGGACGACACCAGCATGTTGGCCAGGATGTTGACGTAGGCGAGCCCGCCCTTGACCGAGCCGATGAAGGCCATGGCCAGGTCCACCAGGCGGCGCGTGATGCCGCCGCTGTTCATGATCTCGCCGATCAGGATGAACAGCGGAATGGCGATGAGGCCATAGCTGTCCACCCCGCCGAACATCTGCATGGGAAAGGACTGGAACAGCACCGGGCTGTTGATGCTGAGGATGTAGACGGCGCCCGACAGGCACAGGCACACGCCGATGGGCACGCCCACCATCAGGGCCGCGAGGAAGAAGAGGGTGGTGAGCATGGGAATGCCTCCGGGTCAGAAGGTGTGAATGAATCCGGCGAGCCCGAGCAGGCCGCCAAAATGCGGCCGGTCTAGGCGCAAAGCACAGCCATAGCGCGGGCTATGGCGAGCATTTGCAACGACGAGCGGGTGTGTTTTGGTGGTATGAGCGGGCATGGCGGGTTCGTTCACACCTTCTTAGTTCACGGCGTCGGCGTTGGCCACGTCAAAGCCGGCGTGCTGCACACGTTCTGCGGCGCCCAGGTCTTCGAGCAGATTGGCCAGCGCGTGCACGGTGAAGGTGGCCGAAAACAGCGGCAGGATCAGCTGCAGCACCCAGGTCGGCCAGTTCAGCGTCTGCGTGCGCTCGGTGTAGAGAAAGTTGAAGCTCTCGGCCGCGAACTCCTTGGCGTCAAAGCAGTTGCGCGCAATGCCCACCGGGTCCATCCACACCCAGCACATCACCAGCATCGCCACGCCAAACACCAGCACGCCCGATGTGGCCACCACCTTGGCGGCCTTGGTGCCACGCGCGCCCAGGTGGTCGGTCAGCAGGCCCACGGCAAAGTCCATGCGCAGCCGTGTCATCACCGATGCCCCCACAAAGGTCAGCCATACCACGGTGTAGACCGCCGCTTCGTCCACCCAGTAGATGGGCATGCCGGAGTAGCGGGTTGCCACGTTGAACAGGATGAGCAGCACCAGCAGCGTCATGAGGCCGGTGAGCGCATGTCGCTCGACGCGCAGGATGTGTGAGGACAGCGCCAGCACCCAGCGCACGGGAGCACGGGGCGGGATGGCGGGGGGAATTGATCGGTTTTCAGGCATGGCGGCTCGGGCGGCAGTACAGGGCGGTGCGCTTTTAATATCTGATTGATATATTTATAAGCAAGATGAGTGCCTGCGTTGTGGGTCGAAGCAGTGCGAGTCACACGGTGGCGGCCTGGGTCGCCGGCCGGACAGATGGCGTCTGCGTGGCGCCTTGCGTGGGCTCACCGCTGACGGCCAGCGTGGCGATGCGCGCAGGTGCCAGCAGATGCCGGGGCGGTGCGGGCGTCCAGCCAAACAGGTGCTGCGTGGCCGCGCCGCAAATGCGGCCCTGGCAGGCGCCCATGCCGCAGCGGGTGTGCAACTTGGCGTCGATCCAGCCCTGGCGCGGAGCCAGGTCGGCATAGGCCACGTCCTCGCAGCGGCACACCAGGGTGTCGGGGCGGGGCAGGGCCTTGAGCTGTTCGTTCAGCACAAACGACGCCTGCAGCGCGTGGGCAAAACCTTCCCAGCGCACCAGTTGTGCGCGCAGCGCCTGGGCCTGCTGCACATGGCCTGCTGCTGCATGGCCCGCGATCGCGCCTTGCACCAGGGCACGCTCGCTGCCGCCAAAGCCCGTGGCTTCACCGGCGGCAAATACGCCGTCCACACTGGTGCGCATGTGTGAGTCCACTGCGAGTGCCTGACCGCCGCTGAGTGGTCCGCCCAGCGCGCAGCCCAGCAACTGGCCCAGTTGGGTGTTGGGCACCAGCCCAAAGCCGCAGGCCACGCGGTCGCACGCGATGGATTCTTCTGCGTGCGCCCCCTTGCGCAGTCGCACGGACTGCACCTGGGGGGTGCCTTGTGCCTCCAGCACATGGGTGCCCGCACGCAAACCGGTATTCAGCAGCGTGAGGGCCTGCAGCGCCTTGGCAGGCCAGCGCGGCAGTTGCGCCGCAAAGCCCGCCAGTGCTGCCCAGGAGGCCTGCTCGGCAATGCGCACCACGGTGGCGCCGGCCTGCGTGGCGGTGGCGGCCGCCGCCAGCAGCAGCGGGCCGGTGCCAGCAATCACGATGCGCTGGCCACGCACGTCCAGCCCGGCCTTGATGAGCGCCTGCAGCGCACCTGCACCCGTCACGCCGGGCAATGTCCAGCCGGGGAAGGGCAACAGAAGCTCGCGCGCACCGGTGCACAGCACGATGCGGTGGCTGTGCTGGGTCCAGCCCCGGTCGGCGTCTTCCAGCAGCAGGGCGGGGGCCTTGTCGGTGGGCTGGCTGGTACCCAGGCCCACCACCCGGGTGCCGGTCAGCACGCGGATGTTGGTGTGCTGGGCGAGGGCCGTGCGGTGCTGCTGTGCCAGCGGCGGCAAGGCCACCTGCGGGCCATCACGCCAGATCTGGCCGCCGGGTTGGGGGTTGTCGTCCACCACCGTGATGGCTGCACCGCTGGGTGCAGCGGCCAGGGCTGCGGCCATGCCCGCCGGGCCTGCGCCGATGATGAGGATGTCGCAGCGTTCGTGCATGGGGGTGGGTGGGTTCATGGGCATGGCATGGCGCTCCCGGGGGCGGTGCCTGCATCGGTGTCGATGGCCATGCCTTCGGCGCACACCGTCTGGCAGGCCAGGCGAATGCGGCCCTGGATGCGCACGCGGCATTCGTGGCACACGCCCATGCCACACAGTGGCGCGCGCAGCTCGCCGGTGATGGAGGTGCGTGTGATGCCTGGCGGTTGTTGCGCCAGCGCGGCGGCCACGCTGGTACCCGCTGGCACTTGTCGGGGAACGCCGTTGACGGCGATCTGCACAGTGCGTGGGGTCTTGGATGTCGATGTCATGCCGCGACCTGCCAATCAAAACGCTGCGCCGCGTAGGGTCTTGGATCGATGGGCGGTGTGCTGCCGGCGATCTGTGCTGCCAGCAATTGCGCCGTGGCAGGCGCGGTGGTCACGCCCAGGCCCTCGTGGCCCACGGCCAGCCACAAGTGGGGGTGCGTGGGGTGGGGGCCGATGATGGGCAGGCTGTCGGGCGTGGCGGCGCGAAACCCCGTCCAGGTGCGGATCGCGTTCAAGTCCGCCAGCCCCGGCAGGTAGCCGAGCGCCCGCTGCAGCATGCGCGCCAGCACGGCGTGGTGGATGGCTGGGTCAGTGGTGTCGAACTCGCGCGATGAGCCGATCAGCAACTGTCCGGTGGGCCGGGGCTGCACGTTGAAGGCCACCGAGGTGCCATCGCTGTGGTGGGCGCTGGTGATGTAGCCCAGCTCCACCAGTTGGTGGTGCACGGTGCCCGGGTAACGGTCGGTGATGACAAGGTGGCCCTTTTTGGGGCGCAGCGGCAGGCCCGGGCACAGTTGCGGGGCCTGGATGCCGCTGGCCAGTACGATGGCGCCCGCGCTGCGCTGGCTGCCATCGCGCAGGGTGATGGCGTGGCCGTTGATGTGGGTGGCTTCGGCCTGTTCAAGAACAATTTTCCCATGCGCTGCGGCCTGGTCCAGCAGCCATTGCGCGGCGCGCGGGGCGTAGACCACGCTGTCGCCCTGCACCTTCAGCGCGCCCGCCAGACCGGGGCGCAGCGCGGGCTCGGCGCGGGCGAGGGCCGCAGCATCCAGCATCTCGCAGGCCACGCCTTGCGCTTGCAAGGTGGCCCGCTTGGCATGCGCAGCCTGCATCTCTTCCTCATTGGCGGCCAGCCAGAGCGTGCCGCAGGCGGTGAAGGCGCAGCCTGCATCCATCTGCGGTGCCCAGGCGTGCCAAAGGTCGAGCGACGACTGGCTCAGCGCCAGCTCAGCCGGGTTGTCATCCATCACCACCAGATGCCCCATGCCCGCCGCCGTGGCACCGCCCAGCCGCGCGTCGATGACTCGCACGGACAGCCCGGCCTGCGCGAGCGTGTGGGCACAGGCCGCGCCGACGATGCCAGCGCCAATCACAAGGACGTCGGTGGTGTGCATGGGGCCTGTGCAGTGGGAAAAGTTGCTTTACAGCCGGATGCCCCAGCCGAACGGGTCTGCGTCGTCGATCAGCAGGGTCGCTTCCGCACTCATGTAGGCGCGGCCACGCAAGGTGGGGATGAGCTTGCCATCGTCCTGCAGCGTGTAGCTGGCCTCGAATTGGCTGCCGATGATGCTGGCCTGGCGCCAGACCTGGCCCGGTGCCAGCTTGCCATCGGCGGCCAGGCAGGCAATCTTGGCGCTGGTGCCGGTGCCGCAGGGCGAGCGGTCATAGGCTTTGCCGGGGCACAGCACGTAGTTGCGGCTATCGGCGGGGTCATCGGCTTGGTCATCGTCTGCAAACAGCTCGATATGGTCGATCTCGCCGCCGTTGTCGCCACGAACGCCCTGGTCCTTCAGGGCCTGCTGTACGGCGCAGCTGTAGTGCATCAGCGTCTCCAGGTTGTCGCTGGCCACACGCTGGCCGTGATCGGAGATCAAAAAGAACCAGTTGCCACCCCAGGCCACATCGCCCACCACGCGGCCATAGCCCGGCACGTCCACCGCCAGTTGGTGGTGCAGGCGGTAGGCGGGCACGTTGCGCACGCTCACCGAGCCATCGGTGTGCAAGGTGGTCGTGACCGTGCCCACCGGGGTTTCGATGCGGTGCTCGCCGGGCTGGATACGGCCCATGTGGGCCAGCGATGCGACCAGACCAATCGTGCCGTGGCCGCACATGCCCAGGTAGCCGCTGTTGTTGAAGAAGATCACGCCCGCTGCGTTGGCCGGGTCTTGTGGTGTGCAGAGCAGGGCGCCCACCACCACGTCGCTGCCGCGTGGCTCCAGCACGGTGGCGGCACGCCAGGCATCGTGTTCACGCGCCAGCCGCTCGCGCCGCTCGGCCATGCTGCCCGCACCCAGGTCAGGGAAGCCGCCGACGACAAGCCGGGTGGGCTCGCCACCGGTGTGGGAATCAAGGATCTGGATGCGTTTCATGGAGTTGCTTCAGGGGTGAGGGCTGAGAACGAGGTCAGTAACTGGCCAAAGGCACAGGGGCCGCATTGCGGAAGGTCAGCACCGTGATGGGCGCCTGCTTGAGGTTGCCCCTGTCATCGTAGGCGTAGCTGCCCGCCACGCCCTGGTGGTTGGATTGAACCATCTGCGCGCCCACCTTGGCGGGCAGGGTGGAGTTGGCCTTTTGCATGGCATCGGCCATGAACATCACCTGATCGTAGTAGGAGGCGGCATAGGCATCGGCATCGCGCTGGAACCGCGCCTTGTACTTGGCCTTGAAGGCCGGGCCGTTGGCCACCTTGTCGAGCATGGTGCCGCCCTGGGCGCAGAACACGGTGTCGTTCACGGCGTCGCCGCCCAGTTTGCCCACCTCGGGGCTGCACAGGGTGTCACCGCCCAGCAGCTTGGCCGTGAGGCCCAGTTGCTTCATCTGCCGTGCCATGGGCGCGGCCTGGGGCGCGTAGCCGCCAAAGAAGATGGCCTGTGGTTGCTTGGCCTTGAGGCTGGTGAGGATGGACAGGAAATCGGTGGCTTTGTCGGTGGTGAACTCCTGGCCCACCACCGTGAGGCCTTGTTTCTTGGCCTCTTTGGTGAACTGGTCGGCCACGCCCTGGCCGAAGGCGGTGCGGTCGTCGATCACGGCCACCTGTTTGACCTTGAGCACCTGGGCGGCATACACGGCCATGTTGGAGCCAATCTGCGTGTCGCTGGCGATGATGCGGAACAGGTTCTTGAAGCCGCCTTCCGTTACCTTGGGGTTGGTGCCCACGGTGGACACCATGGCGCCGCCGTCGTTGTAGACCCGCGACGCGGGGATGGCCACGCCCGAGCAGTACGGACCCATGACGAACTTCACGCCACTGTCCACGAGCTTCTGGGCCACGCTCACGCCGGTGCGCGCATCGCACTGGTCGTCTTCCGACACGAGTTCGAATTTCAGCGTCTTGCCCTCGACCACGATCTTTTTCGCGTTGAGTTCCTCGACGGCCAGGCGCACGCCGTTCTCGTTGTCCTTGCCTGCAAAGGCATTGGGGCCCGAGAGCGGCCCGCTGTGGCCGATCTTGACGACCTGCTCCTGCGCGCTGGCGTGGTGGGCGGGGCCTGCCAGCAGCAGGGCCGCAATGGCAGCGGGCGTGAGCGTCCGAATTCCGAAAGATGCACGTGTCATGGAAAACCTCTTGTGTGTGCGGGTTGGAAAAGGCCGGTGTCTCGTCCGGCCCGGTGACGGAAAGGGCGTGGCTTGTCAGGCCACAGACTGGTACTGGGTCGGGCGAGTGTCGAGCGCCTTCTTGACCACGCGCTCGACAAATGCGCGCTCTTCGCCCACCAGCGGCAGGCGGGGGCGGCGCATGTGCTCGGTGCCCACGCCCACCAGTACGTCGATGAGCTTGAGGTTCTGCACCAGCTTGTTCGATACATCCAGGTGCAGCATGGGCGTCATCCACTGGTACAGCGGCAGGGCCTCGGCAAATTGACCCGCCTTCATCAGGTCATACAACGCCACCGTTTCGCGCGGGAAGGCGCATCCCACGCCCGCCAGCAGACCGTCGCAGCCCAGCGCCAAGCCTTCATAGGCCAGATCGTCCACGCCCAGGAAGAGCTGGTAACGGTCGCCCACGGTGTTGCGCAGGTCGGTGATGCGGCGGATGTCGCCCGTGCTTTCCTTGATGGCAGCGATCCATTCGCAGTCGGCCAGCTCCAGCATGTGCTCGGGCTTCAGGTCCACGCGGTAGGCCACCGGGTTGTTGTAGACCATCAGCGGGCGCTGGGCGGCTGCGGCCATGGCGCGCACATTGGCCATGGCTTCGCGCGCATCGGCCACGTAAATCACCGAGGGCATGACCATGTAGCCCGCCACGCCGAGCTGGTTGGCGCCGTCGATGTAGCGCAGGGCCTCGCGGGTGCTGGTTTCGGACACATTGGCCAGCACGGGCACGCGGCCGTCGGCGGCTTCCAGGGCAATCTTGGCGACCTGGAGCTTTTCTTCCAGGCTCAGTGTGCTGGCTTCGCCCAGCGATCCGCAGGTGACCAGGCCGTGGATGCCATTGCGGATCTGGAAGTCGATGTGGCGGGCCGTGCCTTCGGCGTCGATGGACTCGTCGGCGTGGAACTTGGTGGTGATGGCGGGGAAGATGCCTTGCCAGCGGGGTTGGGGGTTCATGCGAAAGGACTCCTGAGGGGTGGTGAATTGGTATGTTTTAAATATATTAACGAGATATTTGAAGATCGCAAAGAGAAAATTTTGTGTTCCGCCGGTTTTTCATGATGCGGCGATGGCTGCGCGCGCCTGCAAACGGTTGCGCGGCGGTGCGGCGGCAAGGGCAGCCCGGCCTTTCGGCCCTGCGCAGTGCCAAACCTATAATGAAAGGTTGGTCCCGCTGGGCCGCCCGCAGGCATTGGCCTGCACGGCGGGCCACCGTGTGAAACCACCCCACCACACCATGAGCAGCACACCCACTTTTTCCGTCGCAGACATCCGCAAGTCCTTCCTCGACTTCTTCGTCTCCAAGGGCCACACCGTCGTGGCGTCCAGCCCCCTGGTGCCGGGCAACGACCCCACGCTGATGTTCACCAACTCGGGCATGGTGCAGTTCAAGGACGTGTTCCTGGGCACCGACAAGCGCCCCTACAACCGGGCCGTGTCCGTACAGGCCTGCCTGCGGGCCGGTGGCAAGCACAACGACCTGGAGAACGTGGGCTACACCGCGCGCCACCACACCTTCTTCGAGATGCTGGGCAACTGGTCGTTTGGCGACTACTTCAAGCGCGAGTCGCTCAAGTGGGCGTGGGAGTTGCTCACCACCGTCTACAAGCTGCCGCCCGAGCGCCTGCTGGCCACCGTGTACCAGGAAGACGACGAGGCCTACGACATCTGGACCAAGGAAATCGGCCTGCCGCCCGAGCGCGTGATCCGCATCGGCGACAACAAGGGCGGCCGCTACAAGAGCGACAACTTCTGGATGATGGCCGACACCGGCCCCTGCGGCCCGTGCTCCGAAATCTTCTACGACCATGGCCCGCACATCCCCGGCGGCCCTCCGGGCAGCCCCGAGGAAGACGGCGACCGCTTCATCGAGATCTGGAACAACGTGTTCATGCAGTTCGACATGAAGGAAGACGGCTCGGTCACGCCGCTGCCCGCGCCCTGCGTGGACACGGGTATGGGCCTGGAGCGCCTGGCCGCCATCCTGCAGCATGTGCACAGCAACTACGAGATCGACCTGTTCGACGCGCTCATCCAGGCCGCCGGCCGCGAAACCGGCGTGACCGACCTGAACAACAAGAGCCTGCGCGTGATCGCCGATCACATCCGCGCCACGGCATTTTTGGTGAGCGACGGCGTGATCCCCAGCAACGAAGGCCGCGGCTACGTGCAGCGCCGCATCGTGCGCCGCGCCATTCGCCACGGCTACAAGCTGGGCAAGAAGACCCCGTTCTTCCACAAGCTGGTGGCCGAACTGGTGCGCCAGATGGGCGACGCCTACCCCAAGCTGCGCGAGCAGGAGCAGCGCATCACCGAGGTGCTCAAGGCCGAGGAGGAGCGCTTCTTTGAGACGCTGGCCAACGGCATGAACATCTTGGACGGAGAGATTGCCCGCATCAATGAGTCGTCTGGAAGCCGGTCTGATCCGATGGGCGATGTGCCTGCGGGTGCGGGCTGGAAGCTGTCAGGTGAGGTTGCCTTCAAACTGCACGACACCTATGGTTTCCCGCTGGACTTGACACAGGACATCTTGCGCGAAGCCGGTTTGTCTGTTGATGAAGAAGGTTTCCGCCAATCTATGGACAAGCAGAAGGCTGCAGGTCGCGCCGCCGGCAAGTTCAAGATGGACAAGGCGCTGGAGTACACCGGCGCGGTCAACCAGTTCACCGGCTATGACAGCCTGGCAGAGACTGCAAAAATCGTAGCAATCTATGTCGATGGGACCAGCGCTGCGGCCCTGAAAGAGGGTCAAAACGGCGTGGTGGTGCTCGACACCACCCCCTTCTACGCCGAAAGCGGCGGCCAGGTGGGCGACGAAGGCGTCATCACCAGCGGTTCGGCCCGCTTTGCGGTGGGCGACACGCTCAAGATCAAGGCCGACGTGTACGGCCACCACGGCACGCTGGAGGCCGGCACCTTGAACGTGGGCGACACCGTGCAGGCGCTGGTCAACACGGCGGTGCGCGCCGCCACGGTGCGCAACCACTCGGCCACCCACCTGCTGCACAAGGCCCTGCGCGAAGTGCTGGGCAGCCACGTGCAGCAAAAGGGCAGCTTGGTGAACGCCGAGCGCACGCGTTTTGACTTTGCGCACAACGCCCCGGTCACGGACGCGCAAATCCGCGAGATTGAGCGCTTGGTGAACGAGGAGGTGCTGGCCAACCATCCCACGCAGGCCCGCCTGATGGACATCGAGTCGGCCCAGAAGACCGGCGCGATGATGCTGTTTGGCGAAAAGTACGGCGAGACCGTGCGCGTGCTCGACATCGGCACCAGCCGCGAACTGTGCGGCGGCACCCATGTGCAGCGCACGGGCGACATCGGCCTGTTCAAGGTGGTGGCCGAAGGCGGCGTGGCCGCGGGCGTGCGCCGCATCGAGGCCGTGACGGGCATCAACGCGCTGGCCTACCTGCAGCAGCTCGAAGGCACCGTCAACCAGGCGGCCGGCACGCTCAAGACCTCGGCGTCGGAGCTGAACGCCCGCATAGCCCAGGCGCTCGACAACGCCCGCGCGCTGGAGAAGGAAGTGGCGGCTCTGAAGGGCAAGCTGGCTTCCAGCCAGGGCGATGAACTGGTGAACCAGGCCGTGGACATCAAGGGACTGAAGGTGCTGGCTGCTGCACTGCCCGGCGCCGACGCCAAGACCCTGCGCGACACCATGGACAAGCTCAAGGACAAGCTCAAGACCGCCGCCATCGTGTTGGCCGCCGTGGACGGCGACAAGGTGCAGCTGGCTGCGGGTGTGACGGCCGACAGCGTGGGCAAAGTCAAGGCGGGCGAGCTGGTCAACTTTGTGGCCCAGCAGGTGGGCGGCAAGGGCGGCGGCAAGCCCGACATGGCCATGGCCGGCGGCACCGACGCGAGCAAGCTGGGCGCCGCCCTGCAGTCGGTGCAGGGCTGGGTGGCCGAGCGGGTTTGATCCTTCTGCGAAGCCCGGTGCGGTGCTGTGCGCCGTGCCGGGGCATGCGCTGAGGGGGCCGCTGGCCTGGGCTCACGGCCCCTGGCGACTTTTCCTGCGCATTGGCGGGCATCCGCTGCTGAGAGGTGGCCTCGCTGCTGCAGACGGCAGCGTTCAAGCGGTCAGAACAGCTCGACGTCGTCGTTCGCCACCTTGGCCGCCAGATGCCCGCTGGTGACCAGGTCGTCGTAGAAACAGACTTGGTTGCGGCCATGTTCCTTGGCGAAGTAAAGCGCCTGGTCGGCCTGGCCGAGGATTTCCACGGGCGAGCCCCGGGCGGTGCTCACGAAACCCAGGCTCACCGTGACACGTCCCACCTGGGGGAAGTTGTACTCCTGCACCGCCTGGCGGAAACGGTTGAACACCTTGTGCGCCGTGCTCAGCGTGGTGGATCGCAGCAGCACCACAAACTCCTCGCCACCGAAGCGGAAGATGCGGTCGTGGCTGCGGAACGAGCTGCGCAGGATGTTGGCGATGAGGATGAGGACTTCGTCGCCATAGAGGTGGCCGAACCGGTCGTTGACCTGCTTGAAGTGGTCGATGTCGACCACCGCCAGCCACTGCTGCACGGGCTCGGGCGGTGCCGCCGCGGCATCGCCCGAGCCCGGCGATTCCGCCGCGCCGTTGGGGTGGCTTCCCCGGCCGTTCATTTCGCTCGTGCCGCTCAAGCCATTCAGGCCGTTATGGCCGTTATGGCCATTCAACGGTGACAGGTTGTGGCGCGAGAACTGCTCGTCGAACGTCTTGCGATTGAACAGGCCGGTCAGTGCGTCGCGTTCGCTGTAGTCCAGCAGGCTCTGGTAGTTCTGGTAGACCAGAAAGATGCCTTTGAGCACGTCGAGCTTGTGCGCCGAAAACGGCCGGGACTGCGTGATCTCCAGGCAGGTGCTGACCTTGTCATGCATCCACACGGGCAGCCACAGCACATAGCGGCCCTTGCGCGGCGACGCCAGTGCGCTGTCGCCATGGTCTTCCACGCACACACGCAGGGCGGGGTAGTGCTCCAGGGTTTCGCGCCGCGGGTCGGCCGCCGCTTCGGAGCTGGTGGACACCAGCTGGCCATCTTCCACCCAGGTGCGGGGGCGCACATAGGTCACGCCTTCGTCGGTGAACAGCTCCAGCGCGCGCACTTCGAGGATGCTGCTGAGCTTTTGCAACGTGGACAGTACCGACACCTCCAGCCGCAGGTGATCTCGGTGGCCCGTCATCTCCACCAGGTTTTGCAGGATGGGCTTCATGGGGGTTGCGCGGCGGGCCGGTCGGAGCATGAGGTGGGTGTCAGTTGCGGCGCACAAACACCACGTCCCAGACCCCGTGCCCGAGCCGCAGTCCGCGGTTCTCGAATTTGGTCAGCGGGCGGTAGTCGGGTTGGGGTGCGAAGCCGGAAGCGGTGTTCTGAAGCAGAGGCTCGGCGCTCAGCACCTCCAGCATCTGCTCGGCGTAGGGTTCCCAGTCGGTGGCGCAGTGCAGGTAGCCACCGGGCTTCAGCCTCGCCGCCAGCTTGGCCACCAGCGGCGGCTGCACCAGGCGGCGCTTGTTGTGCTTGGTCTTGTGCCAGGGGTCTGGAAAAAAGATGTGCACGCCATCGAGGCTGCCTTCGGCCAGCATGTGGTCGATGACTTCGACCGCGTCGTGCTGCAGGATGCGGATGTTGGTGAGGTCCTGCTCGCCGATGCGCTTGAGCAATGCGCCCACGCCGGGTTCGTGGACTTCGCAGCACAGGAAATTGTCGCCAGGGCGCACGCGCGCGATGTGGGCCGTGGCCTCGCCCATGCCAAAGCCGATCTCCAGCACCAGCGGTGCGTTGCGGCCGAACACGGCGGGGGCATCCAGTAACTGCTGGGCAAAGGGCACGACGAAGCGGGGGCCGAGTTCTTCAAAGGCCTTGGCCTGGCCGGTGGTGGTGCGGCCGGCGCGGCGCACGTAGCTCTTGATGGTCTTGGGGTGGGTCACGCCGGTAGGCGCTTGGCCTGGCGTGCGGGTGGCTGCAGCCGTAGCAGTGGCTGCGCTCTGGGGGGCGGGAGCAGGAGTCAGTTCGGTCACGATGGGGCATTGTAGTTTCGTCGCCACGCCGCGACCCACTGCGTCAGCGCATCCGGCACGCAAATGTTGTATGGATGTGCCAGCGGCGGCAGGCCGAGCGCCGCTGCGGCCTGGGCCAACGCCTGCACGGGCTCTGCCAGGTCGATCGCCCGGGCGCCGTTTTGCTTCGACAGCTTCTCGCCGTTGGCGCCGCACACCAGGGGCGTGTGCAGATAGCGCGGCGTGGGCAGGCCCAGGGCCTGCTGCAGCAGGATCTGGCGCGGCGTGTTGTCCGCCAGGTCTTCGCCGCGCACCACGTCGGTCACGCCCTGGTCGGCGTCGTCCACCACCACGGCCAGCTGGTAGGCCCACAGCCCGTCCGCGCGGCGCAGCACAAAGTCGCCGACGGCATGGGCCACATCCTGGTGCTGGGCGCCCAGGCGCCGGTCGGTCCAATGCACGGCGTCTGCCTGCGCCGCAGCACGGGGTGCAACATGCGGCGCAATATGTGGTGTAGCTTCAACTCCTGAATTGATAGCTGCACGCGCTTGTCCATCAAGCGTTGAAGGGGCTTTTTGCTTGAAATCTGTGGCGTTGAAACGCCAGGAACGTGCCGGCCGGCCGCCCAGCCCGTGGCGGCAGGTGCCGGGGTAGGGCATGGCGGCATGGCGTTCACGGGCGTGGCCCAGTGCGGCCTGGGCGTCCTCGATGTCCTTGCGCGAGCAGCCGCAGGGGTAAGCGTCGCCCTGCGCCACCAGCCGGTCCAGCGCCCGCTGGTACAGGGGTGCGCGTGCCGATTGCCACTGCGGCGGCGCGTCGGGCACCAGCCCGCACGTGGCCAGCTGCTGCAGGATGAACGCGTCCGCCCCGGGCACGCAGCGCGGCGTGTCCACATCCTCGATGCGCACCAGCCACTGGCCGCCGTGCGCCCGCGCGTCCAGCCAGCTGGCCAGTGCGGCGACCAGCGAGCCCGCGTGCAGCGGGCCGGTGGGCGAAGGGGCGAAGCGCCCGATGTATTGCCCGACGTAGCGCGCGGGGCTGCGCGCACCCGTCGGCTGCCCCGGGTTCATGCCACGGCCAGCGCCAGCTCCAGGCCCGAGATGAATGCATCCTCCAGCCGGTGCCCCAGGCACCAGTCGCCGCACGCGCCCAGGCCGGTCTTGGCGTCCCACAGGTGGGTCTTGCCCAGCGGGTGGGTGGTCTGGGCATAGCGCCAGCGGCGCGTGTCGGTGTGCGAGGGCTCGGCGCGGATGCCGGTGACCTCGGCAAAGGCCTTGATCAGCTTGGCCTGCACGCGCGCCTCGTCGTCCTCCAGGTGCTCGGCCGACCAGGCGGGGCTGGCCTGCACCGTCCAGCGCTCCACCACATTGCGGCCCGGCTTGGACGACTCGCGCGCCAGCCAGGCGATGCGGTGGTGCGTGCTGCGCGCGGCGTTCCACTGCGGGCCCAGCGTGGTCAGGCCGGGGCGCACGGCATGGGGGTAGGCCAGCATCAGGGTCCAGCACGGGGCGATGGCCACGGTGGACAGCGCATCGATCAGCGGCGTGCTGAGGCCCGAGCGGGAGATCAGCGCCTGCGCGGGCACCGAGGGCTGGGCCAGCAGCACCGCATCGAACCCGGCATGCACGCGGTGGCTGCCGTCGGCGCCTTCGGTGCGCAGCTGCCAGCCCGGGGCGTTGAGGGCGTCGGGCTCGATGCGTGTGACGCGGGTGCTGGTGAGCAACTGGCCTGCGCGCGCCAAGGGCTCGGCCCAGGTGGCGACCAGGGCCTGCATGCCGGGGCTGGCCACCCAGTGGGCTTCGCGGTTTGCCAGGCCCACGGCGGCCACGCGGCCCGCGGCGTCCAGCACCTGCACGGAATTGGCGCTCCAGCGCTTGCACACGCCGGGCACGGTGTCGATGGCGCGCGCAAAACGCGGGTCGCGCACGGTGAAATACTGCGCGCCCGCGTCAAAGCTGCCAAAGGGGCTGTCGATGGTGGCCGTGCGGCCGCCGGCCTGGGCCGATTTCTCGAACACCGTCACCCGGTGCCCGGCCTGCACCAGCGTGCGCGCGCAGGCCACGCCAGCCATGCCTGCGCCGATGATGGCGAAATGCCGCTGGGGCTTGCCGGAGAAGGTGGTGGGGGGAGGAGGGGGTGTGGCGGAAGAGGCCTGGGAGGAGGGCGGGGCGCTGGTGCGTCGCAGCCGTTTGGCGGGCAGAGGATCGGGTGTGTTCATGGAAGGCCTTTCGGTGACGGTAGGCAATGGAAACGCGATGCAGAACCAACAGCGGCCACTCTACACGCGCCCACGCACTCCGGGCGCCCGGCAAGGGTCAGAAATGATGGTGGTTTTCCAGCAGGGCGCGGCGCGTGGCGGGGCTTTGCAGCTGGTTCAGCCACCACTGCAGCGCGCGGCCCGGCGCCGTGAAGCCGGGGCCGCCCCAGGCGTAATGCACGCGCACGTTGCGCTCGGGCCGCGCCACGCGGCGCGCCACCAGGCGGCCGGTTTCGAGGTAAGGGCGCACCATGGGCTCCGGCAGAAAGCCGCCGCCCAGCCCGCGCAGCTGCACCTGCACCTTGGCCTGCATGGTGTCCACCGTCAGCACGTCCTGCCCGCCCAGCAGGCCCATGGTGGCGCCGCCCCGGGTGGCCGAATCAGCCACGGCCACCGCGCGGTGCTCGCGCAGCGTGGCGTCGCTGATGGGCTCGGGGGCCGAGGCCAGCGGGTGGTGGGGCGCCACCACGTAGACGAACAACACATCGCCCAGCGTGCCTTGCTGCAGGCCGGCGACATTCGTGCCCGCCACGGAGACCCCCACCGCGAGGTCGGCGCGGCCCGAAGTCAAGGCCTCCAGCGTGCCGGTCATGATGCCGTCGCGCAGCTTCAGGCGCGTGGGCGGTTGCAGGGCGTAGAACGCGTCCACCAGCTCCAGCATGGTGTGGGGCGAGATGATGCCGTCGATGGACAGCGTGAGCTGCGGCTCCCAGCCCGTGGCCACGCGGCGCACGCGGTGGGCCACGGCGTCGATGTCCTGCAGCAGGCGCGCGCCTTCGCGCAGCAGCTCCACCCCGGCCTCGGTGGGGCGGGCCTGGCGTGCGCTGCGGTCGAACAGCAGCACGTCGAGCGCATCCTCGATCTGGCGCACCCGGTAGGTGAGGGCGCTGGGCACCAGGCCCAGCTGCCGTGCGGCAGCGGCAAAGCTGCCGGCCTCGGCGATCACCTGCAGCATGGTGAGCGCATCGGGGGTCAGGACATCGCGGGAGTTTTGCATGGTGGTTGGATGTTAATTCAGATTATTTGAACATTGCCATCAATCCATCTGCCCCCGCGAGCAGGTCTGCAGTCCTACAGTCGAGTCTTCAAAGGAGCCAACACCATGCTGACTGTTCGCAAATCGCAAGACCGGGGCCACGCCGACCATGGCTGGCTCAACTCCTTTCACAGCTTCTCGTTTGCCGGGTACTACGACCCCGCCCACATGGGCTTTGGCAACCTGCGCGTAATCAACGAAGACCGCATTGCGCCGGGCACGGGCTTTGGCACCCATGGGCACCGCGACATGGAAATCATCAGCTACGTGCTCTCGGGCGAGTTGGCCCACAAGGACAGCATGGGCAACATCAAGGGCATTCCGCCGGGCGACGTGCAGCGCATGAGCGCGGGCACTGGCGTGCAGCACAGCGAGTTCAACCACGCGGTGGGCCAGACCACGCACTTCTTGCAGATCTGGATTGAGCCCAACGTGCGCGGCATTCCGCCCAGCTACGAGCAAAAGACCTTTGCCGAGGCTGAAAAGCGCGGTGCGCTGCGCCTGGTGGCCTCGCCCGACGGCGCACAGGGCTCGGTAAAGATCCACGCCGATGCCGCCCTGTATGCGGGCCTGCTGGACGGCGCGGAGTCGGCCTCGCTGGCGCTCAACCCCGCCCGCAAGGCCTACGTGCACGTAGTGCGTGGTGCGCTCATCGCCAACGGCCAAGCCCTGTCGGGCGGCGATGCGCTGCTGATGGAAAACGAAACCGCCTTGACGCTGACCGGTGGCCACGGCGCCGAGGTGCTGGTGTTTGACCTGGCCGCGTGATCTTTACTTCGTACCCACTTTCACTCAGGAGTTCTTCACCATGTTCACATCCCTGCAAAACCTTCTGGCCCTGGCATCGCGCCTGCTGCTGGCCGCCCTGTTCCTGCCTGCGGGCATCAGCAAGCTCACCGGCTTTGCCGGCACCGTGGGCTACATCACATCGGTGGGCCTGCCCATGCCCACGGTGGCGGCTGCCATTGCGGTCGTCGTCGAGATCGGTGGCAGCCTCGCCCTCATCTTTGGCGTGGGCACGCGGTTTGCAGCGCTCGCGCTGGCCTTCTTCACGCTGGTCGCCAGCTTCTTCTTCCACGCCTACTGGAGCCTGCCGGCCGACCAGCAAATGATGCAGCAGCTCATGTTCTTCAAGAACGTGGGTGTGACCGGCGGCCTGCTGGCCCTGGCTGCGTTTGGCGCCGGTGGCTGGAGCGTGGACGCTCGCCGCGCAGGCCGATGACCTGGCATGCGTGAATGAAAAGGGCCTGCAACCCGCAGGGGTGCATGTTCTGGCATTCAATCCGCGCGGGTCGCCTGAAATTTCGCTCTCCCTTTCGTCAGTTCCTTTCAACGTTTCAACAGGAGTTCTCTCATGGCACAGATCGCAGTTGTCTACCACTCGGGTTACGGTCACACACAACGCCTGGCGCAGGCCGTGGCCGAGGGCGCGGGCGCCCAGCTCATCGCTATTGATGCCGAGGGCAACCTGCCCGACGGCGGCTGGGAGACGCTGGCCGGCGCCAGCGCCATCATCTTCGGCTCGCCCACTTACATGGCCGGCCCCAGCTGGCAGTTCAAGAAATTTGCCGATGCATCGTCCAAGCCCTGGTTCAGCCAGGCCTGGAAGGACAAGCTGTTCGCAGGCTTCACCAACAGCGCCAGCACCAACGGCGACAAGCAGGTCACGCTGGACTATCTGTTCCACCTGGCCATGCAGCACGGCGGCCTGTGGGTGGGCAACGGCATGATGCCCGCCAACTCCAAGGCCGCCACGCGCAATGACGTGAACTGGATGGGCTCGTTCAGCGGCGCCATGGCGCAGTCGCCCTCGGACGCATCGGCCGCCGAGATGTTCCCGGGCGACCTGGAGACCGGCAAGCAGTTTGGCCAACGCGTGGCAGCCATCGCCGCGAAGCTGGGCGGCTGAGGCGCTTGCTGGTAGGCTGGCGGTGGCCACCTCCGCCACCTTGGCCGCATGCCTTCAAGGAGTCGCCCCATGCACACCAGACACCCTTCCTTCACCACCCGCGCCGAGCGTGCTTCGGAGACGCCGGCATGAGCGCCGCGCTGCGACTGTCCGGCCATGCCAAGGACTTGGGCGGTGGCTTCACGGTGCGGCGCCTGCTGCCTGCGGCGCAGCGCCAGGCCGTGGGCCCTTTCCTGTTCTTTGACCATTTCGGACCCGTCACCGTCATGCCGGATGCGGGGCACGACGTGCGGCCGCATCCGCACATTGGCCTCGCCACCGTCACCTACCTGTTCGAAGGCGCGATCCTGCACCGCGACAGCCTGGGCTGCGTGCAGCAGATCGAGCCGGGTGCCATCAACTGGATGACGGCGGGGCGGGGCATCGTGCACTCCGAGCGCCGCCCCGAGAGCCTGGCCGACCGCCCGTATGTGAACCACGGCATCCAGCTCTGGGCCGCGCTGCCCCTGGCAGCGGAAGAGGTCGAGCCATCGTTCGAGCACACACCGGCGGCGGACATACCGCAAGTGCGCGTGGGCGAGGCCACGGTGCGGGTGCTGATCGGCGAAGCCTTTGGCCACACATCGCCGGTGGCCACGGTGTCGCGCACCCTGTACCTCGACGTGCAGCTGCCTGCGGGCGCCGCGCTGGAGGTTCCGGCGCTGGTGCCGGAGATGGGTGTCTACGCGGTGGATGCCCCGGTGGTGCTCAATGGCGAGCCCCTGGCCGCGCAGGTGCTGGCCGTGGAGCCGGCGGGCCAGCCGCTGCAACTGACGGCGGGTGACACCGCCGTGCGGCTGATGGTGGTGGGCGGCGAGCCGCTGGACGCGCCCCGGCACATCTGGTGGAACTTTGTGTCGAGCCGCAAGGACCGTATCGTGCAGGCGGCAGAAGACTGGGAGGCCCAGCGTTTTGCCCCCGTACCGGGCGAGACGGAGTTCATACCGCTGCCACCCAGGCGCTTCAAGCCTTGACCGTGCCACACCCCTGCTGCAGCAGGGGGATCAGCTCTGCCTCGGGCACGGGGCGGCTGAAGTGGTAGCCCTGGCCCTGGTCGCAGCCCAGGCCCTGGAGGATCTGCACATGGCGGGCTTCCTCCACCCCTTCGGCCACGATGGCAAAACCCAGGCTCTGGCCCATGCGCACCACCGCCGAGACAATGGTCACGTCCTGCGTGCTGCGGTGGAGGTCGCGGATGAAGGCCTGGTCGATCTTGAGCGTATCCACCGGCAGGTTCTTCAGGTACGACAAGGATGAGTATCCGGTGCCGAAATCGTCGATGGCGATGCTGTAGCCCAGCTCCTTGATGGCGATGAACTTGCCGGTCACATCCTCCAGGCCGCTGATCAGCGCGCTTTCTGTCACTTCGAGCTGGATCAGGCGCGGAATGTCGCGGTCTTCGGTGGCGATGGCGCGCAGCGTCTGCAGCAGGCGCGGGCTGCGGAACTGCGCCGCCGCCACATTCACCGCCACCGGCATTTCGCTGCCCAGCATGTCGCGCCAGCGCCGTGCGGCGGCGATGGCCTCGCGCAGCACCCAGTCGCCGATGTCGATGATCAGGCCGCTTTCCTCCGCAATGGGGATGAAGCTGGCGGGCGGGATGCGGCCGAGCTGTTGGCTTTCCCAGCGCAGCAAGGCTTCCACACCCGTCACCCGGCCGGTCGCCAGGTCCACCTTGGGCTGGTAGGCCAGCCAGAACTCGCCCTGGGCCAGCGCGGTGCGCAGGCCGTTCTCCACGCTCAGCCGCCGCGACGATTCCTGCAGCTGCCGGTCGTCAAAGACACAGTGGGTGTTTCGCCCGAGCTTCTTGGCGGCATACATGCCCATGTCCGCGCGGCTCACCAGCTCGGCCGGGGTGCTGCCGTGGTCCGGAAAGAGGCTGATGCCCACCGAGGGCGTGACGTGCAGCTGGTAGCCCTCCAGGTTGAACGGGCGGCGGATCTGGTTCATCAGCTCCTGCGCCAGCGCAATGGCCTGCTCGTCCCCGTTCAGCTGCGGCAGCACCACCAGAAACTCGTCGCCGCCATGGCGCGTGACCCAGGCCGGGGGCATCACGGTGGCCTGCAGGCGCAGCGCCAGCTGGCGCAGCAGCAGGTCGCCCACCTGGTGGCCCAGGGTGTCATTGATGTCCTTGAAGTTGTCCAGGTCGATGAACAGCAGCGCGAGGCGGCCCTCGCACGCCCGGCAGCGGGCCAGGTCCTGCGGCAGGTCGCGTGCCAGCTTGGAGCGGTTGCCCAGGCCGGTGAGCGGGTCGTGGAACGCCTGGAAGACGATCTGCCGCTCTTTGTCGATTTCGTCCGAGATGTCGCGCAGCACCAGCAGCAGCACCACGTCGCCCGGGTTGTGCAGGGGCACGGCGTTGATTTCGGCCACAAAGGCCCGCGCCTGCTTCGGGGCGATGCGCAACTCGCCACGCGCGCGCTGCGGCCTGTCGGACTGGCGGGCCTGGTCCAGCCATTCGCAGCGCGGCTCGCCGCTGGCTTCGTCCAGCAGCCGGAACAGCTGGTGCCAGGGCTGCGCCTGCAGTTCTGGCTCGGTCATGCCCATCAGGCGTGCCGCCGCACTGTTGGCATAGGCCACCTCGCCCGCACTGTTGAGGGCCAGCACACCGTCGCTCAGCGCGCCCAGCGTGGCCTCGATCTCCTGCACACGCGCGCGCAGCGCGCGTTCGGCCTGCAGGCGCAGCTCGGCTTCGGTGGCGCGTTCGGCATGGAATCGGTTGAGCGCATCCACCAGGGCATCCAGCTCGTCCGGCTGTGCGCCGTTGGACGGGCGCTGCAGGCGGATGCGGTCCTGCTGGTCCAACGGGTTCAGCCCGGTGACGGCCCGCGCCAGGGCCGACAGGTGGCGCATGATGAGCCAGCGCACGATGACCACCAACATGGCGGCGATGCTCGCGATCTGCAGCAGCTGGGCCATGGCGATGCGCCAGGCGGTTTCGGCCTGTTGCGCGCGCAAGGCGGCGTAGGACTCGTACACCCGGATCTCGCCCAGCGGCGGCTGGCCAGCGATGGTGCTGGTCGGGTTGGCGATGGGGGTGGTCCAGGTAGTATCGATGGGCGGCGCCTCGCCCGGGCGCGAGACCGTCATCAGCGCGCGTTCACCGTCCAGGATGTCGGCGCGCACGATGGCGCCTTCGCCCACCATGCCGGTGAGCAAGGCGCGCAGGCCGGCGTTGTTGAAGTTCCAGAGGCTGTCGCTGAGCGCGGGCAGGTTCTGCTGCACGCTGCGCTGGGCCTGTTCGTGGGCCCGTGCCAGCAGCCGGGTCCTTTCTTGCCAGACCGTGACCCCGGTGATGACGGCAAACGCCACCAGACTGGCCACGACCACCCAGGCCAGGGTCTTGGCGGTCAGCGAGGAGGGCTTGAAATAACGCATGGTGCCGTGGACTGGGAAGACCTGCGCCATGACTGCACGGCTGGGTTGTCGGGTGCGCAAGCAATGATCCTGCCAGCGCGGGTGCGGCCATTATGTCGGCGCGCGAACATTGACACAACGCACACAGCTGGTTACGTTGGTTCCCACCGGTGGATACACGAAGGGGAGCACACCATGCGACGCCATCTTTGCTTTTTATGGGCCTTGCTGCTGGTGTTGGTGGGAGGCGCCAGCGCGCAGGCCGAGACGCTGCGCATCGCCACGGGCGAGCTGCCGCCCTATGCCAGCTCGGCGCGGGCTGACCAGGGGATGTCATTGCACATCGTGCGCCAGGCGTTTGCCAAGGCCGGGGTGCAGGTGGAATTTGTGTTCTTGCCCTGGACGCGCGCGCTGGTGGAGACGCGGGATGGCAAGTGGGACGCCACCGCCGCCTGGGGCCGCAATGCCGAGCGCGACAAGGGGTTCCTCATCAGCGACAACGTGTTGACCGAGCAGTGGCAGCTCCTCTATCGCAGTGACCGCAACTTCACCTGGAGCAGCCTGAGCGACCTAGCGGGGCTGCGCATCGGTGTGGTGACCGATTACACCTACACGCCCGCGTTCTGGCGCATGGTGAAGGACGGCACTTTGCGCGCAGACGTGGCGCCAGACGACGTGAGCAACCTCAACAAGCTGCTGGCAGGCCGCGTGGACGTGGTTCCGCTGGACCGCAACGTGGCCTGCGAGCTGCTGGGCACCAAGTTCACCGGCGAGCAGGCGCGCAGCGTACGGGCGCATCCCAAGCTGCTGGCGCCCGATTTCACCACCCACCTGATGATGAGCGAGAAACTGCCCGCCAGCGCCAAGCGCATGGAGGCCTTCAACCAGGGGCTCAGGGCGCTGCGCCAGTCGGGGGAGTACGGCAAGTTCCTGCAGCAGCAGCCGTGCGCAGCCAATCTGGCGCAGGCGCAGCCGGGGGGCTGAAGAAAAAGGGCAGAAATTTCAGACAAAAAGGGCTCCCACCGCTTTATGGGTATGCCTTTGCTGCTATTGATTTTGTAGTTTTTCGCTGTCTGCCGCGCTCAGGTCCGTGGCCAGCACGGCGCGTTCGTCAAACACAAAACAGCCGCCGTGGTAGTGCGCGCCATCGGTCAGCTCAAAATACTTGAGGATGCCGCCTTCGAGCTGGTAGACGTGAGGCAGGCCTTCTTCGCGCATCAGAATGGCCGCCTTCTCGCAGCGGATGCCGCCCGTGCAGAAGCTCACCACGGTCTTGTCCTGCAGCTCGGCCTTGTGCGCACGCAGTGCGGGCGGAAACTCGGTGAACTTGCCGATGCGCCAGTCGATGGCGTTGTCGAACGTGCCCTCGTCCACCTCGAAGGCGTTGCGCGTGTCCAGCGTCACCACCTCGCGGCCTTCGTCGTCGTGCCCCTGGTCCAGCCATCGGCGCAGCGTGGCCGGGTCTACCGATGGGGCGCGGCCATGGGCGGGCTGGATGGCGGGGTGGTCCATGCGGATGATTTCGCGCTTGACCTTCACCAGCATCTTGCGAAACGGCACCGCGGCCGACCAACTCTCCTTGGGGGCCAGGTCGGCAAACCGCGCATCGGCCCGCAGCTGGTCCACAAAGCCGCGCACGGCATCGGTCGGGCCGGCCAGAAAGAAGTTGATGCCTTCTTCGGCCAGCAGGATGGTGCCTTTGAGCTCTGCGGCCACAGCCCGCGCGTGCAGCACCTCGCGCAGCGCGGCGGCGTCGGGCAGCGCCACAAACTTGTAGCACGAGACGTTGAGGATGGTGTGGGTGGTGTTCACGGCAGGCAGGCAAAAAGCACAAAGGCCCGAAACGGGCCAGTGGGTGACAGGGGCCGGGTTGCGCTCGGGGCGCAGCCGGGCATGGTTTCAGGCTGCGGGCGACAGCAGCGTGGTCTCGATCTTGTTGGCCAGCTGGGCCATTGCCAGCGCCGCCGGGCAGCCCGGCGTCTGCAGCAGCAGCAGCTGGCGCCGCATCACGGCCTCGCGCACGGAGGGGTCGGCCGGGATGTCGCCCATGTGGATGAGCCGCATCGGCCGGCCGGACTCGGTGCTGACGAAGCGGTCCAGCACCTGCTGCAGCTGGCTGGTGATGGCGCGGCCATCGCCCGGGCGCGCCGCCTGGTTGATGACCATGCGCACATGCTGGCGCTTTTGCTGCATGGCCAGCACCTTGATGGCAGCGTAGGCGTCGGTCAGCGAGGTGGGTTCGGGCGTGGCCACGATGAGCACCTCGGACGCCAGCGACACCGAGAACAGCACCACGTCGGAAATGCCGGCACCGGTGTCAAGCAGCACCACGTCGTATTGCGGCGTGAGCGCCTGGATCACGCTCAGGAACTGGTTGCGCACCTCGGGTGTGAGGCGCGAATACTCCACCATGCCCGAGCCCGCCAGCAGCACGTCGAAGCCGCCCGGTGCGGCGATCACGGCGTTTTCGAGCGACGCCTTGCCGGTGAACACGTCGTGCAGCGTGATCTTGGGGTGCAGGTTGAGCACCACGTCCAGGTTGGCCAGGCCCAGGTCGGCGTCGAGCACCAGCACGCGCTGGCCGCGGCGGGTGAGGGCCGCGGCCAGATTGGCCGAGACAAAGGTCTTGCCCACGCCGCCCTTGCCGCTGGTGACCGCGATGATGCGGGCGCCCGGCAGGCCGGAGGCAGGTGAGGTGGCCGGGCCGCCTGGGGCGGCCGGC
The DNA here is from genome assembly GCF_049198005.1 of Paracidovorax sp. MALMAid1276. Lineage (NCBI taxonomy): Bacteria > Pseudomonadati > Pseudomonadota > Betaproteobacteria > Burkholderiales > Comamonadaceae > Paracidovorax > Paracidovorax sp. MALMAid1276. The sequence goes on from NZ_JBMIRS010000197.1 coordinate 28,779, forward strand.
GTGGTGGGTTGGGGGGACAGCGCGTCGCTCATCATCTAACTTTCAGTAGGCGCTGCCTGTTGGGTTCGGGTCCAGCGGTGGCAGGTCGCCCCAGCCAGAGGGGTTGTAGAGCGGGCCAAACAACAGGCTTTTCTCTTCGGCACTGACGGTGCTGTCGGGCTGCTCCTCGATGCTCACGCGGTTGCGGCCCGACGCCTTGGCCTGGTAGAGCTGGTGGTCGGCACGGTCGGTCCACAGCAGGGTGGTGGACCGGATCCACTGCATGGCGAACGCTCCGCCGATGCTGACCGACACTTTCAGCTCGACCGACGGCGAGATGCGGATCGGCGTGCTGGCCACGGCCCGGCGGATGCGCTCGGCCACCACGCGGCCAAACGCGGCCTGGCAGGCCGGCAGCACCACGGCAAATTCTTCGCCTCCATAGCGCGCCAGCGTGTCCATGGGCCGCACACAGGCGGCCAGCGTGCGGGCGACCGACTGCAGCACCACATCGCCCGCGAGGTGGCCGTGCGTATCGTTGACCTTCTTGAAGTGGTCGATGTCCAGCATGAGCAGCAAGGCGGCTTCGCCCGAGCGCGTCACCCGGTCGATTTCACGCTCCAGCACGGCGCGGAAGTGCCTGCGGTTGGCGAGGCCCGTGAGCGGGTCTTTGAGGGAGAGTTCGCACAGGCCATCAATGATGCCCTGCAGGTACCTGGAAGGGGATTCGCGGTGCAAGGCCGCTTCGCTGCCGCCGGCCTGGGCCACCAGCGCGTGTGCAGTATCCAGGCGAAGGTCGCGCAGATCTACAAGATGGGAGGCTGCAGAATCAGACACAGATGGGAGCGAAAAGAGTTGCTTGAGTGTAACAGCGCCCCCTGGCGCCAGAGCCCTCGAACAGACGTGGATAAACCCGGTAAAACCCGCTGGCAACCGGGGCTTCGGGCCGGTTCAGACCCGCTCCATGGGCTCTTCCAGGCGCCGCAGTGCGGCCAGCGCCTCCGCATCGGTGCGGTACATGGCAAGCCCCGTGCCAGGCGCGAGCAGGCCGGCCTGCCGCAGCACCTGCTCGATCGGCAGCTTCAGCCCGCTCAGGTGCAGCGTGCCGCCGCGGGACTGGGTCAGTGTGAGCAGCTGGGCAAAGGTTTCGACGCCGGTCACGTCGATGCGGTTGATGGGCTGGGCCAGCAGGCACAAATGCACCACCTCGGGGTGGGCTGCCAGGTGTTCGCTGACCCGGCGCTCGAGCGCACTGGCCGAGGCGAAGTCCAGCTCGGCGTCCATGCGCAGCGCCAGCAGCCGGGGGGCGAGCGGCGGCAGGTGCCACAGGTGCCGGTCGCGCAGGCTGCCGTCCGGGTGCAGCCCCACCTCGATGATGCGCGGGTGCAGACGCTGGTAGAGGAAGTGGCTGAGGTTCATCAGCAGGCCCACCAGCACACCCCAATACATGCGCGGCGCGGTGGCCAGCGTGAGGGCGAAGGTGATGCCTCCAATGGCCGCCTCCACGCGCGAGATCTTCCACAGCCGCAGCAGCGTGCGCGGCTTGATGAGGCTGGTGACCGCCGTCACCACCACGGCCGCCAGCACCGACTGCGGCACGTGGTAGAGCGCCGGCGTGAGCCACAGCAGCACCACCAGGACGAGGCTGATGGCAAACAGCGTGGCCCAGCCGCTGCGCGCCCCCGCATACAGGTTGATGGCCGAGCGCGAGAACGAGGCGCTGGTGGCGAAGCTGCCGCACAGTCCGCTGCTGATCTTGGCGAGGCCCTGGCCGATCAGATCCTGGTTTTCGTTCCACTGCTCGCCAGAGCGCTGGCTTTCCACCTTGGCGCTGGAGGCGGTTTCCAGAAAGCTCACCAGCGTCACCACCAGCACCGGCATGACCAGCGCAGAAAAATCCGTCCAGGGCAGCATCCCGGGCCAGTAGGGCGAGGGCAGGCCCGATGGCAGCGCGCCCACGACGGCGCCGCCGGCGTCGGCATAGCCCAGGGCCCAGCTCAGCGCGCCCGCGGCGCCCACCACGATGATGGCGGCGGGAAAGTTCGCCTTCCACCGGCGGGCCAGCATCAGGAGTGCGAGGCTGCCCAGGCCAAAGCCGGCGGCGGTGAGGTCAAACAGACCCGGCGATGGGGTGGACAGCAGCGCGCTCCAGTCTGACGCGCGCAGCCCCGTCAGCGCCGCCAGTTGCGATCCGAGGATCAGCAGCGCAGCCGCCTGGGTGAAGCCGTTGAGCACCGGCGAGGTGACCAGGTTCAGCAGCCAGCCAAAGCGCGCCACGCCCATCACCAGCTGCAACACACCCGACAGGATCGCCATCCACGCCGCCATGGCCACCCATTGCGCGCTGCCCGGCTCGGCCAGACCCGACAGCGATGCCCCGATCAGCAAGCTGGTCAACGCCGTGGGGCCCACGCCCAGCCGGGTGGACGCGCTGAACAGCACGGCCACGAGCGCTGGAATCAGCGACGCGTAGATGCCGGTGACCAGCGGCATGCCCGCCAGCGCAGCGTAGGCCACACCCTGCGGCACCAGCATGAGCCCCACGGTCATGCCGGCCCAGAATTCCCCCTGAATGAGTGCGCGGTCAGGGCGCGGCCAGGACAGGAAAGGAAACCACCGGGAGAGCGTAGATAAGGACATGCTGCGATTGTCGCGCTTGCGGATGGCAAGGCGCTGGTCGTGGGCGGCGCCGGCTGCTGGATGTACCGCAAACCCGGGAGTCCGATTCCTACACGCACTTCGGCTGTGTCCGACCCGGCATTCAAAACGCGCTGCCTACAGTGGCCCCATGTTTTTAACCGCAAGGAGTCACCCTATGAATTCCCTCCCATTTTCCCAACGTCCCGCCCAACGTGTGGCCAGCATCCTGGCTGTGAGCGCCCTGGCCCTGGGCCTGGCAGCCTGCGGCAAGTCCGAAGACCAGACCGTGGGCCAGCGCGTGGACTCGGCCATCGAGCGCACCGACCAGGCCGCCGCCGATGCCCGCGCGCGTGCTGAAGGCGCCATGGAGAACGCGCAAAGCCGCATGGAACAAGGCGCGCAATCGGCTGAAAACGCCATGTCCAATGCGGGCAACCGCGTGGCCGGTGCCGTCGATGACGCCACCATCACCGCCAAGGTCAATGCCGACCTCGCCCGCGACCCTGACCTGAGCGCCCTCAAGATCAACGTCGACACCGTGAACGGAAAGGTCACGCTGAATGGACCGGCCCCCAGCACGGTGGCGCGCGACCGTGCTGAAACCATCGCCAAGGCCGTGGAAGGCGTGACCTCGGTGAACAACCAGTTGGTGGTTTCTTCCAGCTGATTGCGCACAACACCGCTTTTGCAGGCTGACACGGGCGCCGCCGCGATACGCTGCTGCGCGTAAACGCCTGACCGCCGCGCCGCCAGGGCTCACGCTCTGGCGGCGCGCTACCATCTGCCGCATGCAGCAACCAGCCCCCCAAGCCTCTGACCTGGCGACCCGACTCGTTCATCACGACTACCTTCCCCCGGCCGGGTTCGTGGCCCCGCAGCCCGGCGTTCACAAGGCCTCCACCGTCATCTTTCCCAACGTTGCGGCCATGCGCTCGCGCGAGTGGAAGGACAAGAGCGGCTACACCTACGGCCTGCACGGCACGCCCACCACCTTCATTCTGGAAGAGCGCCTGTGCGCACTGGAGGGTGGCCTGCAGTGCGTGCTGGTGCCCAGCGGCCTGGCGGCCATCGCCAACGTGGGCCTGGCGCTGCTCAAGCCCGGCGATGAGGTGCTGATCCCAGACAACGCCTACGGCCCCGGCAAGGACCTTGCTCTGGGTGAACTGGCACGTTTCGGCATTCGCCATGTGCTGTACGACCCGCTGGACCCGGCTGATCTGGCCGCCCGCATCACGCCTGCAACCCGGCTGGTGTGGCTGGAGGCACCGGGCTCGGTCACCATGGAGTTCCCGGACTTGTGCGAGCAGGTGCGCATCTGCCGCGCGCGGGGCGTGACCACGGCGCTCGACAACACCTGGGGCGCCGGCCTCGCCTTTGCGCCCTTCGATTTGCTGGGCGATGGCGGCGGCCAGGGCCGCGCGGGCAGCCTGGGCGTGGATATTTCTGCGCATGCATTGACCAAATACCCGAGCGGCGGCGGCGACGTGCTCATGGGCAGCGTGATCACCCGCGACGCTGGCTTGCACATGAAGATCAAGCTGACCCACATGCGCCTGGGGCTGGGCGTGGGCGCCAACGATGCCGAGGCGGTGCTGCGCGCGCTGCCCAGCGTGGGCCTGCGCTACCGCGCCCACGATGAGGCGGCCCGCACGCTGGCGCATTGGCTGCAGCAGCACCCTGCGGTGGCCCAGGTGCTGCATCCGGCCCTGCCGGATTCTCCCGGCCACGCGCACTGGAAGGCGCTGTGCGGCGCGGCCCAGGGCGGGCAGGGCGCGGCGGCAGGGTTGTTCAGCGTCATGATCGACGCGCGCCATGGGCAGGAGCAGGTGGACGCGTTCTGCGACAGCCTGCGGCTGTTCAAGCTCGGCTACAGCTGGGGCGGGCCGATGAGCCTGGTCGTTCCCTATCAACTGGCCAGCATGCGGACCCGGCCCACGCCGCACCTGCGGCCGGGCACGCTGGTGCGCTTTTCCGTCGGCCTGGAGGCCGTGCAAGACCTTCAGCAAGACCTGCAGCAGGCCCTGGACCGCGCCTTCGCGGCAGGCTGATCCCACAGGGCGCGGGGGCCGATGGGTGGGGTCGGCGGGGTGGTAGTTTCCGCAGTGGCGCCGTGACGGAGGCTGGCTTAGTGTGGACCCGCCAGCAGCAGGCTCGGGCAAGGGCCCTGGCCCGGGCCATGGGCGCGCGCCCCGTGCTGTTACAGTGGGTCTCAACTCTGAAGGAAGCAACTACCTTGGCAACACCCAATTACGGATACGAAAAGCGCCAGCGCGAACTCGCCAAAAAGCAGAAGAAGGAAGACAAGCTGCGGGCCAAGGCCCAGCGCAAGCCGGGCGACGGCGATACCGATCGCCACCCCGCAGACGGCCAGGACGAGGGCAATACGGCGGGCCCCGGCGAGGCTTCGGGCGCGAACGGCGGCGACTGACGCTGCAGGGCTGCAGCGCTTTGCGCCCAGCTGCCGCTCAGCGCATCAGCTTTCTCAGCTCTGGCCACACATTGGCCAGCATCTGCGGATGCGCCTCCGCGCGCGGGTGGATGCGGTCGGGCTGGAACAGCTTGGTCGGGTCGGGCCCATCGGCCACGCCCTTGAGAAAAAACGGCACCACGGCCACCTTCTGGGCCTGGGCCACGGTGGTGAACAGGCCGGCAAACCTGTTGGCGTAGTCGGTGCCGTAGTTGGGAGGCACCTGCATGCCCACCAGCAATACCTTCGCACCGGCCTTCTGCGCAGCCTGGGTCATGAAGGTCAGGTTGTCTTCGGTGTTTTTCAGCGGCAGGCCCCGCAACGCATCGTTGCCGCCCAGCTCGATCACCACATGCGTCGGCGAATGCTGGGCCAGCAATGCAGGCAGGCGCGACCGGCCGCCCGCTGTGGTCTCGCCGCTCACGCTCGCATTCACCACCGCTGCCTGGAGCTTTTCCTGCGCGAGCTGCTTTTCCAGCAATGCCACCCAGCCCGTGCCGCGCGGCAGGCCGTATTCGGCGCTCAGCGAATCCCCCAGCACCAGAATCACCGGCTTGCGGCCCTGCGCCGCAGCTGCCTTGCCGCCTGCCGTGGCTTGCGCGGCCGCGAGGGTGGATGAAAGCCCCAGCGCGAGGCCGAGAGATGCGCTCAGGATAAAGTGGCGCCGTTGCAGAAATCGAATCAAAGTAAAGAGCCTTTCATTCATGTCCGAATCCTCTCCCTTGCCCGAGACATCCGCTGCCCACCCCATCATTGCCGTGGAGCATGTCTTCAAGTCGGTCACGGATTCCACCGGAACCCTCGACATTCTGCGGGATATCGATTTCCGCCTGGCAGCGAGGGAAACCGCCGCCATCGTCGGTGCATCGGGTTCGGGCAAGAGCACGCTGCTGTCCATCATCGCGGGGCTGGACACGCCTTCGCGCGGCACGGTGCGGCTTGCCGGGCATGATTTGTTCGCACTGGACGAAGACGCCCGCGCAGCGCTGCGGGCCCAGAAGGTGGGCTTCGTGTTCCAGAGTTTTCAGCTCATGGGCAACCTCACGGCGCTGGAGAACGTGATGCTGCCGCTGGAGCTGTCGGAGCGCGCCGATGTGCGCAAGAACGCCCGCAAGGCCGCTGCCGACATGCTGGAGCGGGTGGGGCTGGGGCAGCGCCTGTCGCACTATCCGAAGGTGCTGTCGGGCGGTGAGCAGCAGCGCGTGGCGCTGGCGCGGGCGTTTGTGGTGCAGCCGGCCGTGCTGCTGGCCGACGAGCCCACGGGCAGCCTCGACTTTGCGACGGGCGAAACCATCATGCAGCTCATGTTCGACCTGAACCGCGAGCAGGGGACCACGCTGGTGCTCGTCACGCACGACCGCGCCATCGCCGCGCAGTGCGACCGGCGCATCACCATCGAGGCTGGCCGGGTGGTGTGAAGATTTGATTGTTTTCAGCCTTCAGCGCTTATCCATATTGGGCAAGTAGCTATTTTTTTGATAGTAAAGCGGCGTGGCCTGGCATTGGCGGGAGATAATCCCGGCCCATGTCCAGCCCCAAAGTCCTCTTCGGCTTTCACGCCGTGGGCGTGCGTTTGAAGACCGCGCCGAAGTCCATCATCGAGATCTACTACGAAGCCTCGCGGCGCGATGCCCGCATGCGCCAGTTTCTCGACCGTGCGCGCGAAGCCGGCGCCCGGCTGATCGAAGCCGACAGCCTGCGCATTGCCAAGCTGGCCGGCAGCCACGGCCACCAGGGCGTGGCGGCGCGGGTGGAACCCGTGGCCCAGGCCACCTCGCTCGACGAATTGCTGGAAGACCTGGAAGCCGCTGGCATCGAGCAGCCCCTGCTGCTGGTGCTGGACGGCGTGACCGACCCGCACAACCTGGGCGCCTGCCTGCGCGTGGCCGATGGCGCCGGGGCGCATGCGGTCATCGCCCCCAAGGACCACGCCGTGGGCATCAACGCCACCGTGGCCAAGGTCGCCAGCGGGGCGGCCGAGACCATGCCGTACTTCATGGTCACCAACCTGGCGCGCACGCTCAACGAGCTCAAGGAGCGCAACATCTGGTGCATCGGCACCAGCGACGACGCGCCCAAGACCATCTACCAGGTCGATCTGAAAGGCCCGGTGGCCCTGGTGCTGGGCGCCGAGGGCGACGGCATGCGCCAGCTCACGCGCAAGACCTGCGACGAGCTGGTGAGCATCCCGATGAAGGGCGCGGTCGAGAGCCTCAATGTCTCGGTGGCCAGCGGCGTGTGCCTGTACGAGGCGCTGCGCCAGCGGACCTGAGCGGCCCTGGGGCGGTGCATGCCACAACGGTGCTGACGCCGGCGGAGTAGGGTCTCCACTCTAGGGGTTTTCGCTCGGTGCGTGGGCTTTATGTCACGCAATCGACACGAATGGGGGCCGGGCGCCTGTAGCCTCGGCCTCCTTTTCGTTTTTGCACCACCACACACCATGAGCCGTCGTGAATTTCTCCTGCGTGCCACCCAGGCCGTTGCCGCTTGCGGCCTGCCCGGCTTGGCACCCACCGCAATGGCCGCCGAAGAGGCGCTGTCTTCCCGCCATCTCACGCTGGGCTGCTCCATCGCACTGAGCGGCCCGCTGGGCCAGGCCGGTATCGAGCAGGTGGCCGGCATGAAGGCCGCCTTTGCCGAAGTGAACCAGGCGGGGGGCGTGCACGGCCGCGAGATCCGCATGGAGCCCAAGGATGACGCCTATGTGGCGGCCCGCACGCTGCAGAACGTGACCGAGATGCTGGACGCCCAGACGGCGTTCGCGCTCATCTCGCCGCTGGGCACGGCCAACACCGCTGCCATCCTGCCGCTGATCGAGTCCAAGGGCATCCCCACCGTGGGCCCGGTCACGGGCGCCACTTCGCTGCGCAGCCCCGAGGCACGCCACGTGTTCTTCCTGCGCCCCACCTACCGCGAGGAGACCCAGCGGCTGGTCAAGCAGGTGGTGGACATGGGCCTCAAGCGCATTGCGGTGGTGTACCTCGACAACCCCTTCGGCAAGGAAGTGCTCAAGGACATGTCCAGGGCGCTTGAAGACATCAAGGTCGAGCGTGCCGGTGAATACGCGCTGGCCGTCGATGGCAAGAACGGCGCCGAGCTGGCCGACAAGGTGGCAGCCGAGCGCCCCGGCGCCGTGCTGCTGGCCACCACGGGCACGGCCAACACGGCCTTTGTGCAGGCCTTCCGCACCAAGGCGCAAGGCGTGCCGCTGGCCGGTCTTTCGGTGACGGTGGTGGCCTCCGAGATGCCCAAACTGGCGGCCGCCTCGCGCGGCATGGCGCTGGTGCAGGTGTTCCCGGACGCCAACTCCCAGAAGTCGGTGGCGGTGCGCAAGTTCCAGGCCACGATGAAGGCCGTGGGTGCCAACCCCGCCTACATCAATAGCGGCAGCGCGCTGGAAGGCTGGCTGAATGGCCAGATCATGATCGAAGGCCTGAAGAATGCCGGCAAGGACCTGACGCGCGAACGGCTGCGTGCGGGCCTCAGCGCCATCCGCTCGTTGTCGTTTGGCGACTTCAGCGTGGGCTTTGGCAATAAGGCGCCGTACATCGGTTCGGACGCCATCTACCTGGCTGTGTACGCCGAGAACGGCCGGCGCATCAGCTGACCACAGCAGTGGGCCCGGGGCCGGGCCGCGGTCAGGCCTGGCCCGCCCACACTTTCAGGCCAGCGGCCGTTGCGGCTCCAGCGCGCCGCTCAGGCGGTCGTGCAGCTCCACCACCGGGCGCACGTCCAGGTGCATGGCGCCGCTGCCCAGCGACTCGATCCAGTGGCAGGCCGCGTATTGCGCCGCCCGCTCTTCGTAGTGGCGCACCCATTCCTCGCGCAGGCGCAACTGCTCGGGCCGCACCGGCCACACGCCGGGCCTGGGCCGCATGTGCTGGTGGATGCCCATGCGCCAGGGCTTGCCCGTGAGACGCGCGCGAAAGCAGCGCTGGTTAAGGCACATGCGCACATACACAGGGTCCGCCCCCACGGCGGCAAAAAACTCCTGTGCCTCGGCGCCCACCGGGTCCACCAGCCCTTGCGTGGCCAGCAGGCGCAGGCCAGCGGGCGTGCGGTACACGCGCACGGCCCAGGCAGGGTGGCGCTCAATGAAGGCCCGCAGGCCAGCCAGGGCACGGACGTGGGGGCCGCCCAGCGCGGCGTCCACGCCGCGCTGCATCAACGCTGCCAGCGGCAGGGTCAGCAGCAGCAAGGCTCCAACGCCCACGACCCAGGCCAGCATTCCGCCCAACAGCCACAGCGCTGGCAACTGCACGGCCACCACCAGCAGCGCGGCGGCGGCCAGGCGCATCTGCGTGCTGGTGCACGGTTCAAAGTCCACATCGGCAAACAGCACGTTGGGCGTGTTCAGGCACTCGGCGCCGTAGCCATTGCGGGTGATGACCGCATCGCCCTGGCGCTGCAGGACCTCTTCGCGGATCGGCAGGCCCTGGGCGCCGTTGTAGGCCGTCTTGCGTTCGCGTCGCGGGGTGGCAGCGTCGCGCTGTGCCTGGGCCAGGGCCTCGTCGGCGCGCACCTCGGCCATGGCTTGGGCCTCGGCCTCGCTGGTGTCTGACCAGCCCCAGCGCTGCACGGTGATCTTTTGGCGGCCAAGGCCGTGCTGGCGGCGGGCCTCGGCCCAGTAGTTGGCGACGATCATCTGGATGCTTCCCCTCCGTTGTGTGCCGGCAATCTAACCGAAGCCGTGGCGGAGTCCTGGCGAAGTGTGTAAAGCCCGATGCACTGAGCCTGCCCAGGCGCAGCTCCCACGCCATGAGTTCGCGCGCAGGCAGCTCTGGGAATGTTCTGCACCACTCCCTGCGGTCCGTGATAGCGCGGACTTGCGCGGGTTGTGCAGTACATCCCTGGTCTGCCGATTTCTCGGATTCAGTGGAATAGAGTCTGTGCGTCAGCACGCCTGAATGCTATAAAAAACATAGCTATATGCGCTTATCAGATAAGCGATAGAGGCCAAAAAGATACCAAACTGAGAGGTGTCTAGCGGCGGGGGGCTTCGTTATTGGAAAACCGCTTATGGCGCCTTGTGTTCGCGCAGGTATCGCTCCAGCAATGCGCGCAGGCGCAATGGGCGCACGGGTTTGCGCAACACTGGGAAGTCCTGTTGTGCTTCGGCCATGCGCTGCGTGTCCTCGCCCGTGATCATGGCCGCCAGCTTCAGGCCCGGTTGCAGCACCCCTGCCTGGCGCAGCACGGCCAACCCGTCTTCGGCGCCCGGCAGCCGCCAATCGCTCAGCACGGCATCGAAGGCGGTGGTACGCAGGGCCAGCAATGCGCCCGGTGCGTCGGGGGCGGTGGTCACCTCCAGGCCCCAGCCTTCCAGCAAGGTAAGAAGTGCGTCGCGCACAAGGGAGTTGTCTTCCACCACCAGAACACGGCCTTGAAGGCGTCCTGCAGCGGCCGGCTGCGCGCGCGGGGCGGGTGCGTCGCTGGGTTTGGCAGACGGCAGATCCAACGAGAAGACGCTGCCGCGCCCCACGCGGGAACGCAAGCCCACAGGGTGGCCCAGCAACGCGGCGATGCGTCTCACCGTCGGCAGGCCCAGGCCGTGACCGCGTTCTGGGTTGCGCTCGGCGTTGTTCAATTGCACGAACTCTTCAAACACCGCCTCGTATGCCTCGTTAGGGATGCCAATGCCCGTGTCCACCACGCACAGGCGCAGGCCGGCACCCGCGCGGCGCACGCCCAGCAGCACTCCCCCGTGCTCGGTGTAGCGGATCGCATTGGTCAGCAGATTCGCAAGAACCCGCTCCAGCAGCAATGGGTCGCTCTGTGCCCACGCCGTTGTAGGGTGCACGCGCAGCTGCAGGCCCTTTTTTCGCGCAGCGGCTTCGTACGTGTCTGCCAGGCGCTGCAGCAGCGGTTGCAGGGCCACTGGCTCAGGATGCGCGGTGGTCTGGCCGCTGTCCAGGCGCGAAAGGTCCATCACCTGTGCGAGCAGGCGGTCAAGCGAATCCATGCACTCCCCCATCCTTGCCAGGGTGGGGCCATCGCCCTGCAGGACGCTGAGGTACAGGCCCATGGCCTGCAGCGGCTGGCGCAAGTCGTGGCTGGCAGCGGCGAAGAAGCGGGACTTGGCGGCGTTGGCCTCGCGCAGTGCATGCGCCTGGCTTTGCAGTTCTTCGACCAACGCACTGTTTTCGTGGCGCAGGGCGATCATGCGCTGCAGGGTGCGCGCGTGCTGCTTGCCGTAGTACAGCAGGTAGACCAACAGCAACAACATGCCCGCACCCAGAAAACGGCTGTCGCTGTCGGATTCCAGCAGCGCGCGCAATGCAAACGGGGCTATCAACGTGGGCAGGAAGATCCACATCACCCGGGGGTGGTGCGCATGTGCGCCAATGCTTCCTGCAGCGGTTCCTCCGAGCACCAAGGCCCAGTAAAACGGCTCCAGGCTGCTGCCCGGGTGGAAGAACATGACGGACGACGCGCCCCAGTACGCCGCGAGAATCAAGGCGTCCACCTCGACGCGCCGGGCTTTGCGCGCCGCGGTCAGGGGCTCCGATGACGACTGACGCAGCACAGCGCGCAAAAGTGGTCGCCATGTATGGACCAGCGCCAGGCCCGCAAGCCACGCCGCCAGCACGCCCGCTGGGTGCCCGCCGTGCATGGCCCAGGCCAGCAGCGACGCTGCGACCAGGTTCGATACGACCGAGCCCCGCAGCGCCCGCGACAGCGAGCCAATGCTGTCGGCAAAAACCCTGTCCGAGGGGGCTGCGGCGTCAGGAGCCTTCATGGATCACTGCCCGCGCCATCATCACTGCTTGAGTGCGGTTGGCTGCGCCCATTTTGGCGAAGATGGCGTTCAGGTGGTTCTTCACGGTGCCAGGTGAAATGCCCATTTCGCGTGCGATCTCCTTGTTGCTGCCGCCCGAAGCCAGCATGCGCAGCACGTCGACCTGCCGCGTTGTCAGACCATACGGGCCGGTGGGGGTCTGGTCGGCGGCGTCAGGGGGCTGCGCGGCATCGGCAAATGCGGGTTCTCCCCCCGCCAGATGGCGAAGCTTGGCCAGCAGGGCAGGTACTTCAAGCGTCTTGGGCAAATAGGCCACAAGCCCCGCGTCCTGGGCACGGCGCCCCAGCGTGGGGTCGTCCGCTCCCGACATGAGTCCCACGCCCAGGCCCGGGTAACGCTCCATCACCTGTGCTGCGCACCGAAGTCCATCCGTTCCGGGCAGACGATAGTCCAGCAGCACCAGATCAAAGCCCTCGCTGGTATTTGCCAGCATTTCCAGCGCCTCGGCCGGCGAACCTACAGCCTCTACGCGCAAACCTGGGGCCTGGTGGCGCAGAGCAGCCATCAGGCCATCGCGGAACAGGGGGTGGTCATCCACCAGCAGCAGTGCAAAACCATCGAGTTCGTCCAAGGCGAGATCTCCTCGTGTCGTGACATTTTTCACGCTTCGAAGGATAGCGTGCAGCCCAGATGGCGGGCATAGGCCGATCGGCATATGGCCGCGCTGGCCGGCGCTGGGCACCATCCACTCCCACAAAACACATGCGTCGAAAGGAGCCCTATGCCACTGAGCCGAAACAGCCTGCTGCTGGCTGCCGCGTGCCTGCCCCTGGTGGCACTGGCCGCCGGCATGGGCTACGGACAGTCCGCCGGCGAACGTGCGCTGGAGACAGTGCCCGGTCCCTGGCAGGGTAACTGGCGTGTGACGCGCGACGACCCGCGCATCCGCACCCTCGCTGGCGCCGAGCTGGCGCGTCTGCACATTTTGCAGAAGCAGGGCAGCCGCGTGCTGCAGTTGCAGTGGGTGGCTGGACGTGCCATGTGCGAAGACCCGGTTGGTGAACCCTGCGAGTGGGTGGGTTCGGTGGGAGAGGTTCGTGCGCGACAGACTCAAGCGGGCGGCCTGACCGCGTTGCTGGTGGTGAGCGCCGACCAGGACGACCCCTTCACCCTGCGATTTGCGCGCCGCCCCGTGGTGGGCGAGGCAGTGCAGGGCACCCTGAGCAGTGCGCGCGGTGACATCCGCTGGCGCGTAAGCATCGAGCGCGATGCGCAATGAACACAGTCAAAGAAAGAGAGCCGAGCATGACCCATGAAACTCAAGCTAACCCCTCCGTGTGCCCGCAGTCCAAGGAGGCAGGCGCCCTTCTGCGCTGGGGAGGCCTGGCGTTGAAGACAACCTTTGTTCTCGCTGGTGCCTGCGTTGGCATCGCCGCCCACGCCCAGACCATCCAGCCCGGCCTGTGGGAGTTCAAACACGACATGAAGATGCCAGGCCAACCCGACATGGCCGCCCAGATGGCGCAGATGCGCGAGCAGATGAAGAACCTGCCGCCCGAAGCGCGCAAGATGATGGAACAGCAGATGGCGGGCCACGGCATGGGCATGGGCGCCGATGGCGCACTGCGCCTGTGCATCAGCCCCGAGGACGCCAAGGCCGACCCCGTCCGCGAAGGGCTGACCGAGGGCGACTGCACCTTCACACAGGTCAAGCGCAGCGGCAACACCTGGACGGGGCGCCTGGTGTGCAAGGAGCCGCGCAGCCAGGGCGATTTCACCACCACGCTGCACAGCGCCAGCCACTTCAGCACCAAGGCCGTGCTCACCAGCAGGCAGCATGGCCGTATGGACATGAGCACGGATGCCCGCCGCCTGTCTGCGGACTGTGGTGGCCTCAAGCCTGCGGGCAAGCGGTGAAGGCAATGACAGACCGTCAGTTGTTTGCGCTGGCATCGGCGCTGGCCTGCTCACTGGGCGCTCCAGCGCTCGCCGTCGGCCAGACGCTGGACCAGCTCGCCTGTGCCGCAGGCGTTCACTGCAGCGGCGCGTTGGCCCCCGAAGAGGTGCGCGTGGTGCTGGGCATCGACAGCCAGTACCAGGCCGAACGCGCTTTCATCGATGCCAGCCGCGACTTTCCTGACGAGGTGTGGCGCTGCGCGGCGGCGGGCGAATGTGGTGGCCGAATGACGCAGAATGAAGCGCGGGTGGCCATCCCGCTGCCGGACGGCGGGTTTGCAGGTGCCGAGGTGTTGCGCCGCCGCGAGCCCGGTGCGCAGCCTGCCGCGCCGGGCTTGCCAGCCAGTCCGCCGTCGGGCGTTGCAGGCCCTTCAAGCCCTTTAAGCCCTTCAGGTTCATCGGGCTCACGCGGCTCCGCGGCACAGGTCCCTGCAGGTTCGTCTGGCGGTCGCCGTCCCGCTGGTATTGAGGTGGAGGTCCACAAGCCCGGGCCCCGCGAATTGGATCTGCAACAGCATGGGCAAGGCGGTTCGCCCTCGCTGGGTCCAGAGATTCAGCCCCGGGATGGCACTTGGCGGTTTGCCCACGGCAACCCGCGCACCAGTGGGACCTGTTTGCAAGGCCTTGGGCCGACGCTTGCCCGGCAGATGCCAGCGCTGCAGTCCGGTGATGTGGTGTTCCAGCGGCCATTCAATGCATCGCAAATCGTTCGCAGCCCGCAAGTGACCTGGCAGCGCGTAGCCCCCAACCACTGGCGCGGAACGCTGGCTGCCACCCAGGGACAGGTGATGGAGGGCGGCTGGACCGTGCGGGTGCTCAACCCGAACCGCATGGAAGGCGAGAGCACCGTGCGCTTGAGCGTCCCGACGGTTTGCCATATCAGCACGCCGTTCACCTTTGTCCGGCAGTAACGGGCGGCCAGCACTGGCGCCCATGGATCTTGAAAACAAGGAGTTCTGCATGCGTTCACTTTTATCTCTCTCCCTTGCGGCGGCGCTGCTGGTGCCTGTCGCCAGCGCATGGGCCCAGCAGGCCGCGCCCCGCACCCCCCAAGGGGCGGGCCAGTCCATGCTGGTGCTGGATGCCTCCGGCTCCATGTGGGGCCAGATCGGCGGCAAAGCCAAGATTGAAATCGCCCGTGAGGCCGTGGGCAGCATGCTTGCCACCTGGCCTGCCAGCCAGCAACTGGGGCTGATGGCCTACGGCCACCGCAGCAAGGGCAATTGCGCTGACATTGAGATGCTCAAGGCGCCTGGTTCCCTGGACAAGGTGGGCATGCAGCAGGCTGTGAATGCGCTGCAGCCCAAGGGCATGACGCCCATCTCTGCATCCGTTCGCATGGCGGCCGAGCAGCTCAAGTTCAGCGAGCGCAAGGCCACTGTCATTCTCGTGAGTGACGGTGAGGAGACCTGCCACGCCGACCCCTGCGCGCTGGGCAAGGAGCTGGAGAAGCTGGGCGTGGATTTCACGGCCCATGTGGTGGGCTTTGACATTGACAAGAACCCAAAGGCCAAGGCGCAGCTGCAGTGCCTGGCCAGCAGCACAGGCGGCCGCTATCTGGATGCCAAGGACGCGGGCGAGCTGAACAAGGCCCTGCGCGAGGTGGCCCAGGCGCCCGCTGCCTTGCCGGCGCCTCCTGCTGCGCCCCCAGCCTGCGGCAACTTTGTGGAAGGCCCCGAGTTCGCCATGAACCTCAGCACCTGGCCCACCGGCGAAAACGCGAGCCTGAGTGCGGAGTCCAAGCCGTTTGAACCCATCGAAATGGGACGCAACGCGGACGCGCGCGCCTGCCAGAAGCTATGTACCGATGACAAGTCCTGCACGGCCTGGTTTTTCGAGGCCATCGGCAGCAACTTCCGCACCTTGCCGGTCTGCCACCGGTGGGACGGCGTGGCTGCGCTCAGCGCGCCGCACGAGGCACACCCCGGCAACGCCATGGGCGTGAAGAAGGGCGTGCGCCAGATCGTTCGCGAAGCAGGCGCGGCCTGCAAGTGATTGCGCGGCCAAGCGCATCTGGCGGGAAACGCCATAACGGCGTTCCTGCCCCCAACTCCAGGAGCAAGCAATGAACTCACCCGAAGATACCTTCTCGACGACTGCAGGCCCGGCCCCGGCGGGCGCTGCCATGGCGCACGGCCTGCTGGACCGTGTGCTGGCCATCCTGCTGCGCCCGGGCGAAGCCTGGCTGCAGATCGAGCGCGAGGACCTGCCCATCACACGGGTGGTTGCCAGCTATCTGCTCATCCTGGCCGCCATTCCGGCCGTGGCGGGTTTCATCGGCACCAGCGTGGTGGGGATAGGGGCGTTCGGCCTGTCGGTGCGTGTGCCGGTCGTGCAGGGGCTGGTCGGCATGGTGGTGGGCTATGGGATGTCGCTGGTGATGGTGTTCGTGATGGCGCTGGTGGCCAACGCGCTGGCGCCGCGCTTTGGCGGCCAGGCGCAGCTGCCGCGCGCCTTTCAGCTGATCGCCTACGGCGCCACGGCGGGCTGGCTGGGAGGCGTGTTCAGCGCCGTGCCTGCGCTGGCCATGCTGGGCGTGCTGGCCGCGCTGTATTCGGTCTACCTCATCTACCGGGGCGTGCCCACACTGATGCGCGTGCCGCAGGAGCGCGCCGTGGGCTACACGGCGGCGGTGATCGCCTGTGGCATCGTGGCGGCGCTGCTGGTGGGGCTGGCGACATCGTTCGTGACACCGCGTCCGGGAGGCCTGGGCGGTCTCGGGGGCCTGGGCGCACCGGGCACGCTGGGCGGCG
The DNA here is from genome assembly GCF_049198005.1 of Paracidovorax sp. MALMAid1276. NCBI lineage: Bacteria > Pseudomonadati > Pseudomonadota > Betaproteobacteria > Burkholderiales > Comamonadaceae > Paracidovorax > Paracidovorax sp. MALMAid1276. The sequence goes on from NZ_JBMIRS010000197.1 coordinate 45,313, forward strand.
CGTCGTCCGTGAAGCTGCCAGGCGTCAACATCACCGTGCCCGGCACCGACATCCACATCGACACGGCCAAGGTCGAGTCCGCCAGCCGCCGCATGGAAGAGGCCCAGGCCCGGGGCGACACCCAGGCCGCGGGCAAGGCGATGGGCGACATGATGAGCGCCGCCCTGGGCGGCAAGGGCGCCGCGCCGCTGGCCCCCGAGGCCCTGCGCGCGCTGCTGCCCACATCATTGGGCGCCATGCCCCGCACGGCGGTGGAGGCGCGCAGCGACGCCGCCATGGGCGTGCAGTTCACCAACGTGAGTGCGCAGTATTCCGAAGGCGAGCGGCTGATCGAGGTGCGCATGCAGGACATCGGTGCGGTGCCCGCTTTGGCCATCGGCATGGCGTCCTGGTCGCGCAGCACGCTGGACAGCGAAACGGCCGACGAAGTGGAGCGCGTGTACCGCCGCGACGGCGTGGCCTACAAGGAAAGCTACCGCAAGGACGGCACCAGCGCGAGCCTCGTCATGCTGCTGCCCAACGGCGTGCTGCTGGAGGGCAGCGGCAATCTGCCCATGGACGACCTGCGCGCCGCGTTGCAGGCCGTGCCGGTGGGGCAGGTGGCGGCGCTCAAGCGCGCGTCTTGAATCTTGAATCATGAAGCGTGTTGTGGGGTGCTCGGTGCGCTTGTTGCGGCGGCATGCATCCCCTTGAACCGTTCACGCTGAGCTTGTCGAAGCGCTGCGCAAGGCTTCGGCAAGCTCAGCCCGAGCGGGGTTTTCAAGTTCTGCGATGTGCCGGCAGGGCCAGCGCATCACACCCAGCCCAGCGCCCCCAGCACCGCGCCCGCGCCCAGCATCCACAGCAGGTGTAGCCGGGTGCGCCACACCAGCAGCACGGTGGCGCCGCTGAGCAGCCACAGGGGCCAGGTGTCGGCCACGCCGCCGTGGGCGCGGGCCAGCACCCACGATGTGGCCAGCAGCAAGCCGATGACCACCGGCGCCATGCCCTGCTTGAAGGCGCGCACGCCGCGGCGCTCGCGGTTGCGGTGGCCCCAGCGGGTGGCCAGCCAGGTCAGCAGGCTGCTGGGCAGCATCACGCCCAGCATGCACACCGCCATGCCCAGGGCGCCCAGCAGCCAGCCCGCCGGGCCGGAGCCACCGGCGTTGATGCCCACGTTCCAGCCGAGCAGGGCGATGAACAACACGTTCGGCCCGGGTGCGGCCTGGGCGATGGCGATGGAGGCGTTGAACTGCGGGTCGGTGAGCCAAGCGTGGCGCTCGACGAGAAAGCGGTGCATGTCGGGCGCGGTGGCGATGGCGCCGCCCACGGCCAGCAGCGACAGCGAGAGGTAGTAGGCGAACAGGTGCAGCCAGTCCAGCGGCCCCATCGTGATGGCGAGGTTCATGGCGCCAGCCTTTTCCAGGTCAGCAGGCAGGCCGCGCCACCCACCACGGGCAAGGTCCACCACAGCGGCCAGCGCAGCACGGCCATGGCCACGATGGTGAGCGCCGTGAACACCACGCACAGCGGGCGGCCCAGGGGGTGGTGCCGGATGGACGCCAGCAGCTTGATGCCCACACCCGCAATCAGCCCGGCCGCCACGGCGCCCATGCCGCGCAGCGCGCCGGCCACCGCCGGGTGGCTGGCGAATTCGGCGTAGGCCACGGCAAGCGCCAGCACCAGCACCAGCGGAAAGGTGAGCATGCCCGCCAGCGCCGCCAGCGCGCCGCGCAGGCCGAAGTAGCGGTCGCCGATCATGATGCTGAGGTTGACCACATTGGGGCCAGGCATGGTTTGCGCCACGGCCCAGTCCTCCACGAACTCTTCGTTCGTCATCCAGCGCCTCTTCTCCACCAGCTCGCGCTGCACCACGGCCAGCACGCCACCAAATCCCTGCAGCGCCAGCCAGGTGAAGGACCAGAACAGATCGGCCGGATTGCGGGGCTGGGGCCGTGCGGGTGCCGAGGGCAGCGGCGGGGCGTGGTCAGGGGCAGGGGGCATGGATGGATTCGAATAAAAAAGGCCCGCAGCGCTTGATGGTAAAGCGATTGCCGCTATCAAATTGTGAGTATTTGGCAGCAGCACGCGGTGCGCAATGGTAAGCCCGCGAGGCCGGGCGAACGGGCAGCGCGGCCGGGCAGGTAAGCCATCGCGCAGCGGCATGGCCGGGGCGGTCAGCGGCGTGGGCCATGGTCCCATGCTGGGCGCTATGCTGCGTGTTTTGCCCGGCGTTCATGCCGCTGACCGAGGTTTCGTCCTCGCTCTCTTTGTGTCCTCGCTCTCTTTGCCCCAAGGAATCTCATGAAACTCATCCGCTACGGCCAGCCCGGCGCAGAGCGCCCCGGCCTGGTTGACGCGCAAGGCAGGCTGCGCGACTTGTCGATGCTGCTGCCCGAACTGGGGCCCGCCCAGCTGAACCCTCGCACCCTGGCTGCGCTTGCCGCCATCGACGCCACCCGCCTGCCTGCCGTGGACGGCACGCCGCGCCTGGCTTGCCCCGTGGGGGGTGTGGGCAAGATCGTGTGCGTGGGCCTGAACTACGCCGACCATGCGCGCGAGGCCGGGCTGCAGCCGCCCGCCGAACCCGTTCTGTTCATGAAAGCGGTGACTGCGCTCAGCGGCCCGAACGACGCAGTGCGCATCCCGCCCGGTGCAGCCAAGACCGACTGGGAGGTGGAGCTGGGCATCGTCATCGGCACGCGCGCCAGCCATGTGGCCGAGGCCGATGCGCTGGCGCATGTGGCGGGCTATGTGCTGGCCAACGACGTGTCCGAGCGCGCGTGGCAGATGGAGCGCGGCGGCCAATGGGACAAGGGCAAGAGCTACGACACCTTTGCGCCCATCGGCCCCTGGCTGGCCACCGCCGACGAAGTGCCCGACCCGCATGCCATCGACCTGTGGCTGGAGGTGAACGGCCAGCGCGTGCAAAACGGCAGCACGCGCAACTTCATCTTCGGCGTGCCCACGGTGGTGTCGTACATCAGCCAGTTCATGACGCTGGAGCCGGGCGACCTGATCCTGACCGGAACCCCCGCCGGCGTGGGCCTGGGGCAAAAGCCCGCGCCGTGGTTTCTGAAGCCCGGCGACGTGGTGCGCCTGGGTGGCACCGGCCTGGGCGAGCAGGTGCAGACGATGGTGGGCGGCTGAACAGGTTCAGAGACCTTGCGCCGAGCGCCAGGCCCCGCCCACCGGCAGCGGCGGCTCAGCCCAGCTTGCCCTTGAGCGGGTGGGCCGGGTTGCGCCAGCCGGCCTTTTCCGGGTACTTCACCTTGAAGATTTTCAGGTCTGCCTGGCTTTCGTACTTCACCTTGTAGATCTTGAAGCTGGCCTGGTTTTCATAGTTCACGAAGAACCAGGCAGCATCGCCCAGCGCCAGGGTGTCGTACCCCACCTCGTGCCAGCACAGGTCGGCCTGGCTTTCATAGCCCACTTCGCACACGCGCGCCTGGGCCTGGTTCTCATATTTCACTTCAAAGATCTTGGCCACGGCACTCCCTTTCTGCTGACAGGACGGGCTGCCATCGCTGGCAGGCAAACCCCGAGGTTATCCAAAATCGCGCCGGGCAGGTTCTCGGTCGGGTTGCGGGGTGTAAGTAGCCGTTTGCACAGCTGCGCCGATGGGCACGGGCGGTGGGCGACCCGGGCGTGGAGCGCTGCGCGGAGTTCACACGTTGCGGTCGCACATGAACTGCGCAAAGAAGCGCGCCAGCGCCGCATGGTCGCCCAGCGGCAGGACGTGCGCCACATACTGGTCCGGGCGCACGACCACCAGCGCGCCCCTGTCCCGGTCGATGCCCCGCAGCGTATAGATGTCAGGCCCCTCGCCCGGCATCGCGCAGAACACCTTTTCGTGGTCTCTCAGGCCCAGGCGCCCCTTCGCGGGCAACAGCAGTGGGGGAAGGGCGTCCATGCGCACATCGCGGTGGCTGCCCTGAAGGATCACGCGCAGGTCGAACACCGCGTCGGGCGGCTGGCCGGCAGGGGTGTGGCGGCGCAGCGGCGAGGTCGGCGACTCCGCCAGAAAGCGGCACAGCGCGCCCAGGCCATCGGCCCCATCCAACGCGGGGCTGGCGAGATTGCCTTCCCCGGCAAAGGCGTACAGCCGCCATCGGCCATCGGCGCGCGCGACGTGGCCCAGATGCATGGGGCGGGCATCGCAGGCGCGCACCACGGGGGCTGAATGGAAACGGGTGCCGATCCGAAAGCCGCGTGCGAGGTGCTGGTGGGTGCCGGGACCGGTGATGTCCGACGGGCGGTAGAGGGTGCCCACACCCGCCGTGAACCGGCCGTGCTGCTCGAAGTATTGCTGGAACGCCTTCGGATTGACCGCACCGGTCCGGTCGCTGAACATGGCGGCCCATTCGCGGTCGAATTCGATCAGCTCCTGGGCCACCGCCTGCCGTTCGGCGGAGTACGTGCGCAGAAGCTCGGGGCGGCACTGCCCGCGCAGCACGGCTGCCAGCTTCCAGCCCAGGTTGAAGCTGTCCTGCATCGAGAAGTTCATTCCCTGGCCGGCCTTGGGGCTGTGGGTGTGGCAGGCGTCACCCGCAATGAAGATGCGCGGCAGCACCCGGTCGTCGGCGCATCCACCTGCATCGTCATAGTGGTCGCAGATGCGCTGACCGATTTCGTAGACGGACCACCACGGCACTTCCTTCACGTCGAGTGTGTAAGGGTGCAGGATGCGCTGCGCGCTCTCGATGAGCGACTCCAGCGTGATATTGCGGCTGGCGACGCGTTCGTCCTGGGCGAGCTTGTCCATCTCTACATACAGGCGCACGAGGTAGCCCCCCTCGCGTGGAATGATGAGCATGTTGCCCTGGCTCGACTGGATGGCCGCCTTGTAGCGGATGTCAGGAAAACTGGTGACTGCCAGCACATCCATCACACCCCACGCATGGTTGGCAGAGTCACCCGCCAGTTGTCTGCCGATGGCCTTGCGGACGCCGCTGCGTGCGCCGTCGCAGCCTACGACATAGCGCGCCCGCACGGTCTCGATCTGGCCAGCGTGGGCGGCGTCGGTGCGCTCCAGCCGCACGGTCACGGGCAGCCCGGGCTGTGCCGGGTCCACGGTGGCGTCCACGAATCGGCGGCTGTAGTGCGGTGCCAGTCTCGTGGGTGCATTGCGCATGGTTTCCAGGTAGAAGTCGTGCACCCGCGCCTGGTTCAGCACCACGTGAGGAAACTCGGACAGCCCCTCCTCGGTGTCCTGAACGCGGCCGTGCCGGGCAATGTGCGCGGGCTGATCGCCATCCGGCTTCCAGAACGTCACTTCGTTGATCCAGCAGGCCTCCTGCAGCACACGCCCGCTGAATCCGAAAGCCTCGAACATCTCCATCGTTCGGCAGGCGATGCCGTCTGCCTGACCCAGCACCAGAGGGCCATCCTTCTGCTCCACGATGCAGGTGCGGATGTCGGCAAACGCAGCCAGTTGCGCCGCGAGGGTCAGGCCGGCGGGGCCGCAGCCAACGATGAGCACGTCCACCTCGGCAGGCACTGCCTCGGCGGGTGAGGTGGCATGGGGTGCGGCAGGCTGGATACGCGGGTCGCCCGGCTCAAAGCCATTCAGGTGGAATTGCATGGTGGTCGGTTTCCAAGGTGGGTGGGTGAGATAGCTCCTGATGCCGCTGATCCCAGTCGCGGTGGGCGGCGTCATTCAGGGTGAAGCGTTGCAATTGCTCGAACAAGCCAAGGCTTGGATGGTTATTATCAGTATTCTGATCGTCAGTATACTGACGATACGCCGATGACACAATGGGCTTTTTGCTGGTGTCCCCTGGGTCCTATCTTCCGTATGGCAACGCTTCCTTCTGACAAGCGCCCGGCGCTTGCCCTCTTTCCTGGCCACTGCATCCGCCGGCTGCAGCAGGCAGCGGTGGCCGCGTTCATGGGTGACGCCGAGGCCGCCAGCGTCACCCCGGTGCAGTTCGCAGTGCTCTACACGTTGGCCGAGCAGCCAGGCATAGACCAGCGCACGCTGGCGCGGCAAGTGCATTTCGATACCTCCACCATCGGCAGCGTGGTGGACCGCATGGAGGCCCGGGGACTGCTCACGCGCAGTCTTTCAGACCAGGACCGGCGTGTGCGGCTGCTGCACCTGACGGAAGAGGGTGCCCGGATGCTGCACATGCTTGAGCCCAGCGTGATGCGCGTGCAGGACCAAATCCTGCAGCCGCTGAACGAGGCAGAGCGCGCAGAGTTCATGCGCCTGGCTCAGCGCGTAGTCGACCACCACGGATCGGTCGAGTAAAGCTATAAGTTTTATAGCTGTAGCATCAATAGCAGCAAGCGGTAACGCCGGTTTTGGTGGCAGATTTTCAGGCGGCACGCGCGAAACCGTCCCATCCCATCGCGCACTGCGGATCGGTGGGGCTGCCGCCCACACGGCCAAACGCCTACACCGGCGGCGCCGCCAGCACCTGTGCCCGCTCCGCGCAAAACCGCTGGGCCTCTTCCAGCAGCCACTCGCGCACCAGCTGCATGGCCGGGCCTGGGTGGGGGGTGGTCACGAACGAATACGCCGCGCGCGACGCCACGCTGTGCCCCAGCAGCGGCACCAGGCGGCCGGCTTTCACGTCCTGCAGCACCAGCGCTGCGCGGCCCATGGCGATGCCTTGACCGGCGAGTGCGGCGCCGAGGGCCAGCTGTGACAGGTTGAACTGCTGCCCGCCCGCCCAGGGCGGAGGCGCGGCGCCGCGCTGGGAGAACCAGCGCTGCCATTCCTCGTAGGGGTCCGCACCGTCCCAGGCGCTGCTGTCGTGCAGCAGCCACTCGCCCGGCAGGTCCTCGGGGGTTGTGATGCCCGGGTGGCGGGCCAGGAACTCGGGGCTGGCCACGGGGATGAGCCATTCGTCCAGGAACACGGTGGCACTCAGGTCGCGGTAGCCGCCCAGGTCGAACCGCACGGCGGCCTCGATGCCGCCCTGCACCATGCGGGTGCGGTCCAGGGTGTGGAACTCGCCAAACACCCGCAACCCGGTGTGCGGGTGCTGGCGAAAGAAGTCGCCCAACCGGGGCGTGAGCCAGCTCATGGCAAAAGACGGGGAACAGCTCAGCGTGGCGATGGCGGCCTCGGGCGGCTGGCGCATCTGGGCCAGGGTGCTCTCGATGGCGTCAAAGCCCTCGCGCAGCACCACGGCCAACCATTTGCCCTCGGGCGTGGGCACCAGGGCGCGGGGGGTGCGCAGAAAGAGCGGGCGGCGCAGCCAGTCTTCGAGTTGCTTGACCTGCTGGCTCACGGCGCCCTGGGTGATGCACAGCTCGGCCGCCGCCTTGGTGAAGCTGCCGTGGCGCGCCGCTGCATCAAAACTGCGCAGCCAGACGAGCAGGGAGGGGGAGAGGCGAATATCCATTATTGAAACTAATGCCTTGCTCAATATAAATGGTTTGTGACGTTGGCGTGACCGGCGAAAAATGGCGGCAAGACTTTTCGACATCCCAATGCCATGACGATCGCTGAACCCCAGACCACCCCCGATGCCCTGCTGTCCACCCGCGTGCGCAACGCCCAGCCCGCGCTGTGGACGAACCCGGCCCGGGAGGCACAGCCCGCCGCAGCATTGTCCGCTTTGGGGCGATCCATTAGTCTGGATGATACGAAGGCGGCCAATGCCCGCCTCGGCCGCTTTGCCGGCCTGCTGGCTGAGGTGTTTCCCGAGCTGGCGGCGTCCGCTGGCGTGGTGGAGTCGCCGCTGTTGTCTGCTTCTGCCCTGCAGCCCGCGCTCGGCTGGCAGGAGGGCCAGGGTCGCCTGTTCATCAAGGCCGACCACCGCCTGCCGGTGGCGGGCTCCATCAAGGCCCGGGGCGGCATGCACGAGGTGCTGGAGTTTGCCGAGGGGCTGGCGCTGCAGCATGGCCTGGTCGAGCCCGGCGGTGACTTCCGGGAGCTGGCGACGCCGCAGGCGCGCGCCGTGCTGGGCCGCTACCAGGTGGCGGTGGGCTCCACGGGCAACCTGGGCATGAGCATTGGCGTGGTCGCTGCGGCCCTGGGTTTTCAGGCCACGGTGCACATGTCGGCCGACGCCAAGGCGTGGAAGAAAGACCGCCTGCGCCAGCGCGGTGTGCAGGTGGTGGAGCACACGGGCGACTACGAGCGCGCGGTGGCCGCAGGGCGTGCCGAGGCGGCCGCCAATCCGCAGTGCCACTTCGTGGATGACGAGCAGTCGTTCTCGCTGCTGCTGGGCTACAGCGCAGCAGCCTTGCACCTGAAAGAGCAGCTGGCCGCACAGGGCGTGCCGGTGGACGCCGAGCACCCGCTCATCGTCTATCTGCCCTGCGGCGTGGGCGGCGCGCCGGCGGGCATCACCTTTGGCCTCCGGCAGCTGCTGGGGCCGCATGTGCATTGTTTTTTTGCCGAGCCGGTGCAGTCGCCATGCTTCATGGTGCAAATGATGGCCGATGCAACGCAAGGTGTGGGGCAGCACCCGTCGGTGTACGACTGGGGCCTGACCAACCGCACCGAGGCCGACGGCCTGGCCGTGCCGCGTGCATCGCTGCTGGCGGCCGGGCTGATGCAGCCGCTGCTGTCGGGGGTGTTCACGGTGGCCGACGACACGCTGTTTGCGCGCCTGGTGCAGGTGTTGGATGCCCTGGGCGAGCGCATCGAGCCCTCGGCCGCTGCGGGCTTCAGCGGCCCGGCGATGCTGGCGGGCACCACGGCCGGGCAGGCCTGGCTGCGCTGCACGGGCATCGACGCCGTGCTGCACCAGACCACCCACCTGGTGTGGACCACCGGCGGCCTGCTGGTGCCCGATGCGCAGTTTCAGGGCTTTTTGCAGCGCGGGCGGTCCGTGCTGGCGGCGCGGGGCTGATCGCGCTCGCCCCGCAGTTGTCTGATTCTTTCCTTCCCGTTCTTTGTCCTTCATTCACCTTTTCTGGAGCCACGCCATGAACCGCAAGAAGCTGCTTGTTTTGTCTGCCGTCCTCGGTGCCGCCTTCGGGTCTGCCGCGTGGGCACCCGCCATGGCGCAGGACGGGGCCTTCCCCAGCAAGCCGATCACGCTGGTGATTCCGTTCCCGCCGGGCGGGGCCACCGACGTGCTGGGCCGCCTGATCGGCAAGAAGCTGGCCGACACACTGGGCCAGAGCGTGGTGATCGACAACCGGGCGGGGGCCGGCACGGTGATCGGCGCCAGCTCGGTGGCCCGCGCGGCGCCGGACGGCTACACGCTGCTGATGAGCTCGGGCACCACCTTCACCGTGAACCCGGCCGTGCGCGCCAAGCTGCCGTACGACCCGGTCAAGAGTTTCGAGCCCATCGGCATTGCCGGGCGCACGGGCCTGATCCTGCTGGCCAACAAGGACGTGCCGGTGGCGGATGTGAAGCAGTTCGTAGCCCTGGTGAAGGCCGGGCCGGACAAGTATTCGTATGGCTCGTTCGGTGCGGGCACCACCTCGCAGTTTGCGGGCGAGATGTTCTTCCACGCAGCGGGGCTCAAGATCCAGCACGTGCCGTACAAGGGCAGTGCGCCCGCGATGACCGACCTGCTGGGCGGGCAGATTCCGTTCACGGTGGATACCGTGTCGGCTGCGCTGCCGCAGCTCAAGGACGGCAAGATCAAGGCGATTGCGGTGACCTCTGGCAAGCGCTCGGCCCTGCTGCCCAAGGTGCCCACGCTGGCCGAAAGCGGCTATGCCGGCCTGGAGATGGACACCTGGCTGGCCATGGTCGCGCCGCGCGGCCTGCCGCCGGCCGTGAAGACGCGGCTGGAGCAGGCCCTGGCCCAGGTGGTGGCCGACCCCGAAACGCGTGACAAGATGATCGCCGTGGGCTTCGAGCCGTCCCATGCGTCGTCCAAGGCCTTGGCCGAACTGATCGACAAGGAGCTGCCGCTGATGCGTGCGATTGCGCAGCGCGCCGGCATCACCGCAGACTGAAGCCCGCCTGAACACCACAAGGAGACATGCCCAAGATGACCGCTGGAACCCACGCTCTGGTTGAACTCACCGCCAACGAATTGCGCCACCGCATCGGCACGCGCGAGATCTCGCCGGTGGAACTGCTCGACGCCTGCATCGCGCGCATCGAGGCGGTGAACCCGCAGGTGAATGCCGTCACCGCCACCTGCTACGACCGTGCCCGCACCGAGGCCAAAGCCGCCGAGCAGGCGGTGCTGCGCGGCGAGCCGCTGGGCCTGCTGCATGGCCTGCCCATGGGCGTGAAGGACCTGGAGGCCACGGCAGGGCTGCTGACCACCTATGGCTCGCAGATCTACCGTGAGCACATTCCGGCCGAGGACAACGTGCTGGTGGCGCGCCTGCGCGCGGCGGGCGCCATCGTCACGGGCAAGACCAACATCCCCGAGATGGGCGCGGGCGCCAATTCGCGCAACACCGTGTGGGGCGCCACGGGCAATCCGTTCAATCCCAACCTGAACGCCGGGGGATCTTCGGGCGGCTCGGCCGCTGCGCTGGCCTGCGACATGCTGCCGGTGTGCACGGGGTCGGACACGGGCGGCTCACTGCGCATTCCGGCGTCCATCTGTGGCGTGGTGGGTTTCAGGCCTTCACCGGGTGTGGTGCCCAGCTCGCGCAAGCTGCTGGGTTGGACGCCGATTTCGGTGGTGGGCCCCATGGGCCGCACAGTGGAAGAGGCCTGCCTGCAGCTGGCGGCCTCGGCGGGCATGTCGCCCGGCGACCCGCTGAGCTATCCGCTGGACCCCATGAGTTTCTTGCTGCCTGAAGCCGTGGACCTGAGTCGCCTGCGCGTGGCCTATACCGAGGACTTTGGCGCCTGCGCGGTGGACAACGGCATCCGCGCCGTGTTCCGCCGCAAGGTGCAGGCCATGCAGCACCTGTTTGCGCGGTGCGACGCCATTGACATCGACCTGGGCGATGTGCACCGCTGCTTTGACGTGCTGCGCGCCGAGGCCTTTGTGGCCAGCACGCGCGAGGCCTACGAGCGCGACCCTGCCAGCCTGGGGCCCAACACCCGCGCCAATTACGAAATGGGCGCCGCGATGACGCTGCTGGACAGCGCCTGGGCGCAGGCGGAGCAGACGCGCATCCTGGCGCGGTTCCAGAAGCTGTACCAGGACTACGACGTCATCCTGGCGCCCACCACGCCGGTGTCGCCGTTTGCGTGGACTGAGCTGTTTGCCAGCCACATCCACGGCGAGCCGCAGGCCAATTACTACCGCTGGCTGGCGCTGACCTATGTGACCACGCTCACCACCCACCCGGCGCTGAGCCTGCCGTGCGGGCTGGACGACGCGGGCATGCCGTTTGGCCTGCAGATCGTGGGGCGCTTTCGTGCCGACCGGCACACGCTGGGCGTGGGGCATGCGCTGGAGCAGGCGTTCAAGGGCATTGCGGGGCTGGCGCGGCCCCGGCCTGATATTGCCAAATTGATGCAGACCCGCGCCGAGCCTGCGCTGACCTCCATCGTGACGCAGGCACCCGACCCGCGCGACGCCCGCAGTCTGCCGCGCGACGACCGTACAGCGTCGGCAGCGCAGGTGTCGGCGGTTTGAGCAGGAGACACCGACCATGCAAACCGTAGACACCCTCGTGATTGGCGCAGGCATTGCCGGAGCCTCCGTGGCCTGGCAACTGGTACAGCCCGGCGCCGCCGGGCAGGGCGCCAGCGTGCTGCTGCTGGAGCGCGAATCGCAGCCCGGCTACCACACCACCGGCCGCTCGGCAGCCCTCTACATGGCCACCTACGGCACACCCAACATCCAGGCGCTGACCCGTGCCAGCCGCGCCTTCTACGATGCGCCGCCGCCCGAGTTTGGCGGCGACCCCATCCTGTCGCCCCGGGGCGTGGTCTATGTGGCCGGGCCGGACCAGCTGGACCTGCTGAAACAGACCTACGAGGAAGCGCATGCCACTTCGCCCAATGTGCGGTGGGTGGCGCGGGACGAGCTGCTGGCGATGCTGCCCTGCCTGAAACCCGAGGCCGTGGCCGCCGGCATGAGCGAGCCCGAGGCGGCGGACATCGACGTGAATGCGCTGCACCAGGGCTATCTGCGTGGCCTGCGCCAGCGCGGCGGCCAGGTGCTGACGAATGCCGAGGTAACAGCCGTGCACCGCGAAGGCGGTGTGTGGCAGGTGACGCTGGCCGATGGGCGGGTGTTTGCGGCGGGCACGCTTGTCAACGCGGCGGGCGCCTGGGCCGACGTGGTGGCGGGCCTGGCGGGCGTGCCGCCCATCGGGCTGGAGCCACGCCGCCGCACGGCGTTCACCTTCCCCGTGCCCGAGGGCATGGACGCCACGCACTGGCCGGCCGTCGTGGGGGTGGACGAGAGTTTTTACTTCAAGCCCGACGCGGGGCAGCTGCTGGGCTCACCGGCCAATGCCGACCCGACGCACCCGCATGACGTGGTGCCCGAAGAGCTGGACGTGGCCACCGGGATCTATCACATCGAGGAGATGACCACCTTCCAGATCCGCCGCCCATCGCACACCTGGGCCGGGCTGCGCTCGTTTGTGCCGGACGGCGACATGGTGATCGGCTGGGACAACCATGTGCCCGGCTTCTTCTGGCTGGCGGGGCAGGGCGGGTATGGGATCCAGAGTGCGGCGGGGGCGTCGTTGCTGGCGCGGCAGCTGTTGCGGGGCGAGCCACTGGCCGAAGAACTGGTGCGCGAGGGGGTGGGGGTCGAGGGGCTATCGCCTGCGCGTTTGCGGTAAGGGCGCAGCAACGAAATCGGTGGGGGCGTTCAGGCGAAGGTGTTGACCTGCGTGCCCAGCGTTCCGCTGGTGGCCAGCGCGGGCTGGGGCAGGGCCTCCAGCAGGGTGGTGGCCGCCACTTCCTGGATGTCCATGGCTTGCTTGAGCACGGCCATGTTCACGGCGTCCGAGGTCTTGGCGCTGGCCAGGGCGGTAGCGGTGTTGATGAGGCTGTTGGTCAGTGCGACGTCCATGGCAAGGCTTCCTCCTGAAGGCGATGGGTGGTTATCGGCACTTGCCAGCAGATCTTGAGCGGCATTGCCGAAGGTGTTCGCCAGCGGGACCTGGTCGGAGCTACTCCAGCGCGTCAACGCCGATGGCCGGGCAGCTCGACAGGTCGGATTCACGCGCCGTGGGCAGCTGCCGGGCAGCGTCCCGCAAGGCGGAGCGCAGGCCTTCTTCTAGTGTGGGGTGGTAGAAGGGCATGCCCAGCAGATCGTGCACGCTGAGCCGCTGCTGGACGGCGAGCGCCAGCAGGTGTGCCATGTGCTCGGCCTCGGGGGCGCACATCTCGGCGCCCAGCAGGCGGCCTGTGCTGCGGTCGGCATGCACGCACAAGCGCCCCTCGTTGCGCTGCGCCGTCCGCGCTCGGCCCTGCTGCGCGAAATCCACAGTGCCCGTCACCACGGCATCGGCGCTGTCCAGGTCGGCGCGCGGCTGGCCCACCACGGCAATCTGCGGATCGGAGAAAACCACCGACAGCGGTGTGCGGCGCTGAAACTTGGTGGCGTTGTCGGCCAGCGCGTTCATGCCTGCAATATGGCCTTCATCGGCAGCCTCATGGAGCAGCGGCGTCTTGCCATTGGCGTCGCCGGCCAGAAATACGGGCAGGTCGCCGATCTGCAGGGTGCCCCGGTCCACCTGCGGCATGCCGCGCTTGTCCAGCGGTACGCCCAGGGTGTCCAGCCCCAGAAACTGGACGTTGGGCACGCGGCCCATGGCGGCGATGACCTGGTCCACCACCACACGGTGCGAGCCGCTGCGCACCTCGATGCCCCCGGCCACCTCGCGCAACTCTGCCGAGGCATCGGTGTGCAGCACCATCTCCTTCTTCAATACTTCAATCTGCAGCGCATTCAGCGCGGGGTCCTTCAGGCCGCCCACGGTGTCGCCCCGGGTGAAGGCGGCCACCTGCAGCCCCAGGCGGGCCAGGGCCTGCGACAGCTCCACCCCAATCGGGCCCATGCCGATCACTGCGATGCGGGGGCCGAGCGTGGGCTGTTCGAACAGCGTGTCGGTGGTGAGCATGCGGTCGCCAAAGGCCAGCCATTCTTCCGGCACGACGGGGCGGGACCCGGTCGCCAGGATGATGCTGCGCGTGTCATACGCCGTGCCGTCAATGTCCACGCGGTTTGGGCCCAGCAATGTGGCCCGGCCCTTGCGGCGGGCGGGCCCGAGGTTGTCGGTGGCCTTGAGCACTCCGGCCACGAAGTCGTCCCGCAGCGTGCGCACCCGCTGAAGCACGGCGGGGATGTCGGCAGACAATGCCTCGGCGCCGCGCAGGCCGAACTCTTCAAACGTGTGGCGCCGATGAAAGGCGTTGGCGGCCTCGATCAGTGCCTTGGAAGGCATGCAGCCCACGCGCGCGCAGGTGGTGCCCCAGGGGCCTTCGTTCACGATGAGGTAGCGGCTGGTGCGCTTGCGCACCTCGCGCAGAGCCGCGAGGCCTGCCGTGCCTGCGCCGATGATGATGGTGTCGAGCTCCTGGCTCATAAGTGTCTCCTCGGTGGTCGCACCGTGTCGCGAACGTTCAGTGTGGCGGAACAGCGGCCGCAGGCGTGTAGGCGCAGGACCAGTGTTGCCTCGCTTGCCCGACCCTCCAACGCTGGCGCAGGCCCTGCATCTCCATCACATCCAGCCGACCCGGCCCTGGCCGCCATCGTTGATGCGCGCCACGAAGTCCGGCGTCTGCGCCTCGGGCAGGCGCATCTGCAGGGTGACCAGCGTGCCGTGTGACACGGTGAGCAGCTCTGCGCCCGATGACTCGATCTCGCGGCGAAGCAGACCTTCGAGCGCATAGGGCACCTGGCATTGCAGTGTGGCCATGCGCTGCAACGCCACCTTGGGCGCCGCGAGCAGCGCCTGGGCCACGGTGTCGGTGTAGGCCCGCACCAGCCCGCCCGCACCCAGCTTCACGCCGCCGAAGTAGCGAACCACCGTGGCGAGCACGCCTTCCAGGTCCTGGTGGCGCAACACCTCCAGCATGGGGCGGCCCGCAGTGCCGCCCGGCTCGCCATCGTCCACCGCAGCCGACTGGCCGCCCGCCATCAGCGCCCAGCAGATGTGCGCGGCACCCGGGTGCTGCTTCCAGAGCGCGTCCACGGCCGCCTGGGCACTGGCCCGGTCGGCCATGGGCTGCACGCAGCCGATGAAGCGGCTTTTCTTGATGAGGAGTTCGCTGTGTGCCTGTGCAGCCAGGGTGTAGGGCATGGGGCGCAAAGTGTACGGCGCGCGCCGTGATGAACCTCACGGCGGCGCGATGGGCTGGGTCGGGCAGACGCCCGATGAGGCCGGATGCGGTGGGAGTGCTTTCGGATTGCTTGGTAATGCTGTTGTTTCGTGCGTTCTGTCACACCTGCATTCAGCGCGCTTTCCTACACTGATCCACCCAAGCACGGGTCTACGCTCGCGCTATCGTTTCGAAAGCACCCGCACAGCCCCCCGGCCAGCGCAAAGGACTCCGCCATGTTCGCCACCCCGTTCACCGCCCCCCTGCACCAAGCCCTTGCCACCCATGTGTTTGGGCGCTTCATGCCAGCGCGGACGGCCGCCGCAGCCGGACAGGGCGAGGCGGCGGCACCCGTGCCCATGGCAGCGCCTGCGCATGGCACCCCCAATGCCGCGCCCGACGACGATGCGTGGCCAGACCTGGCCCAGCGGGTGCGCGATGTGGGTGAGTGGTAGCAGCTGCGCAGAGTTCTTGAGCGTGGGGGCCTGAACGCCGTGTGGGGCTGCTCACGCAGGGAGCGTGCAGCGTCCACACCCATTCGACCCAGACCGGTGCGGCATGGCGCCATTCACAGTTTCAGCTCCCACGTCTCGCCCACCAACTGTTGTCCAAAGCCCTCATAAGGCTCGGACGCCTTGAGCACAAACCCTCGCTTGGCATAGATGGCGCGGGCCGCCACCAGGCAGCTGTTGGTCCAAAGCACCATTTTTTTGTAACCTTTGGCACGCGCAAACGCGATGCATTCGTCGGTCAGCCGCGCACCCAGCCCCAGCCCCCGGGCCTGGGGCGCAAGGATCAGCATGCGCAGTTGGGCCGTGGTGGGGGACTTGCGCACCACAAAGATGGCACCCACGCGCTCGCCGTCCAGCTCGGCCACCCAGCCGCGCTCCCACGCCGGCTGAAACTTGCGCACGAACTGCGCCGCAATGTCGGCCACCAGCGCTTCAAAGCGGCTGTCCCATCCATATTCACGCCAATAGATTTCGCCGTGCTGCTGCACCACCCAGCCGATGTCGCCCGGCACGGGATCGCGCAACACGGCCACGCGGGGCAGGGGGTGATCCGCCGGTGGAGACAGCAGCGATTCGATCCGCCCCATCGCATCCACCAGTTGCTGCTGGCGCGCGGGCGGCAGCGGGGCGAGCAGGGCGGCGGCTTCGTCGCGTGAGCGTTGCTCCAGGGGCTCGAACACAACGCGCCCGGCATCCGTCAGCGTCAGCACGCTTTGCCGCGCGTCCCGTGCACTGGTGCTGCGGCTGATCCAGCCTGCCTGCTCGAAGCGGCGCAGGATGCGGCTCATGTAGCCCCCGTCCAAGCCCAGATCGCGCGCCAGTTCGCTGGCCACCGGTGCCTCGCGGTGGGCCAGCTCGTACAACACGCGCACATCGGTCAGCGACAGATCGCTGCCCAGGTACGGGTCCAGCACGCCGATGCGCCGGGTGAAAAAGCGGTTGAACCGGCGCACCGCTTTCACGGCAGCGGTGGGGAGGGGGTTGCTCGGGGTGTCTGTCATGGCTGTCTTTGTCACTTAATTAATTGACAAAGGCAAGTATATGTCCGGCGTCCATCCAACCTTGGCTGGGAGTCTGCGCGGTAGAAGGCATCGAAGCGAAACGTGCGAGAGCGGTTTCTCGTGCGTTCCAGCCGATGGGCCTTCTGCCACGCAGACTCCGAGCCCGCCCGCCGTGGACGGGCGCCAGCCATTCGGGAGCCTGCCATGCCTGCCGCTCAGTGTCTTCGTCAGATGTTTCGTCCATGGATCGTGTGGGCGCTCACCGTGTTCAGCGCCATGGCCGCCGTGGCGCAGGGGGTGAACACCCCTGCCGTGGTGCCCGGCCTTCGGCCCGCCGTGCCACCCGCCTCCGCGCCCGTGCCCCCACCGGCCGCCACGCCTGCCCAGACCCCGCCGGCCCCGGCCAGCCAGACTCCTGCGCAGACGCCGGAGCCTCCGCCCGCGCAGTCCCCGTCCGAAACCCCTGCCGCCCCTGCGCCCCTGCCGCCGTCACGCGGCTGACAGCGCCTGCCGGGCGGCAAAAGCCGGACTTATTGCACGGTGGCCCACGGCGCGGCCGGGCTGCATCTTCCCGTTCCGCCCGTTTTCTCCTATCGTTCGCGGTTTCGGCCCGCGCGGCTGCGCGCCGGGCTTTCTTTCAACGCCGCCAAACGCCATAGAGCCATTGCCGGGAGGGCACCATGAATCTGATAGAGCGCGCCAAGAACATCCTTTTGCAGCCCCGGCCCACCTGGGCCGCCATCGACGCGGAGCCTGCCGACGTCGCATCCCTGTACACAAACTACGCCATGGTGCTGGCCGCGATCCCTGCGGTCTGCGGCTTCATCGGCCTGTCGCTGATCGGCTTCAGCGCCTTCGGCGTCTCGGTGCGCGTGCCCCTGGTGGCGGGGGTGGTCAACATGGTGCTGTCGTATGTGCTCAGCCTCGTGGGCATTTTTGTGCTGGGGCTCATCATCGACGCGCTGGCGCCCACGTTTGGCGGCCACAAGAGCCCCATCCAGGCGCAGAAAGTGGCGGTGTACGCCAGCACGGCGGCCCTGGTGGGGGGCGTGTTCAGTTTGCTGCCCGCGCTGTCCATGCTGGCGCTGCTGGCGGCGCTGTATTCGGTGTATCTGCTGTACACCGGCCTGCCGGTGCTGATGAAGAGTGCCTCCGAGAAATCGGCGGCCTACACGGCGGTGGTGGTGGTTGCGGCCATCGTGGTGGGCGTGGTCATGGCCATGGTCAGCTCGCTGTTCATGCCCGGCAGCGCCGCCATGCTGGGTGCGGCAGGCGCGCCGGCCGTCACCATGAACACGCCCGGCGGCGCCGTGTCCATCGACACCGCGAAGCTGGAGGCTGCCGGCAAGAAGATGGAAGAAGCCGCCCGCCAGATGGAACAGGCGCAGAAGAGCCAGGACCCCGCCGCCATGGCCGCGGCCACGGGCAACGCTGCGGCCGCGGCCGCCGGTGTGCTGGGCGGTGGTCAGGCCGTGGCGGCGCAAAGCCTGAAGGCCGCGCTGCCGCAGGCCCTGTCGGGGCTGCAGCGCACGTCGCTGAACGTGCAGGACGGAGCGGCCCTGGGGCTGCCCACCAGCCAGGCCAGCGCCGAGTACGGCGACGGCAGCAAGCAGGTGCGCCTGGAGATCATCGACATCGGCGGCCTGGGCCAGATGGCCGTGATGGCCATGGGCATGGCGCAGGGCGAGAAAGAAGACGCCACCAGTGCCGAGAAGACCTGGCAGGAGAGCGGCCGCATGCTGCACCAGCGCCACGAGAAGGACGGCAGCCATGCCGAGTTCAAGACCGTGCTCAAGAACGGCGTGGTGGTGAGCATTGAGGGCGACAACCTGTCCGTGAAAGACCTGCGCGCGTATCTGGCGCAGGTCGACCTCAATGCGCTGGAGGCGCTGCAGCGCAAGGGCAAGTCCTGAGGGGCCTGCCCGCACCGTGCGCCGCGACCCTGGGACGCCGTGGTGCGCAGTGCGTGCAAGGCAGCTTCAGATCCGTCGAAACGGGCTGCTTTACAAAAAATGATAGCGGCAAGCGCTTTATGGATAAGCGCTCAAGGCCAAATTGACCGAAAATTCATAGGCGGAATGCACCCGTCTGGCGTCTGAGCGGCGCGATCTCCGTCCCAGCCCAGCCCGGCGCCCCAACGCTCAGGCGCGCGGAAACGTCACCACATGGTCCACCTGCGCGCGGATGCCGATCCACTCGCCCAGCGCATGGTCGTGGTGGCTGGGCACATGGGCCAGCACCGTGTGGCCGCTGGCCAGGCGCAGGGTGTACAAAAACTCCGAGCCCCGGAACGACTTGCGCACGATCTGCGCCTGCACCGGCGCATGGTCGTCGTGCACGATGTCGTCGGCGCGCAGCAGCACATCGCATTCGCCGCCGGGGTAGCTGCCGGGCAGGGGGCACTCGTCCAGGTCGGTCAGCTCGCCCAGCGGGGTCTGGGCCACCACGTTGTCGCCGCGCTGCACGAGCGTGGCGGGCGCAAACACGCCGTGGCCGATGAAGTCGGCCACAAAGCGCGTGGTGGGGCGGTGGTACAGCGTGTACGCGTCGTCCCACTGGTGTAGCTGGCCCTCATGCATCACGCCGATCACGTCGCCGATCGCAAACGCCTCGAACTGGTCGTGCGTCACGAACAGCGCCGTGGCGCCCGCGGCCTTGAGGATGCCGCGCACCTCGTGCGCAAGCCGCTCGCGCAGGTCGACGTCGAGGTTGGAAAAGGGCTCGTCCAGCAGCATGAGCTGCGGGCGGGGCGCCAGGGCGCGCGCCAGCGCCACGCGCTGCTGCTGGCCGCCCGACAGCTCGTGCGGGAAGCGGTGCTCGCTGCCCTCCAGCCCCACGAGCTTGAGCACCTCGGCCACGCGTGCCGCCTGCTCGGCGCGGGGCAGCTGGTGAATGCCAAAGGCCACGTTGCGGCCCACGGACAGGTGCGGGAACAGCGCGTAGTCCTGAAACACCATGCCGATGCGCCGCAGCTCGGGCGGCACGCTCAGGGTGGCGCTGCCGACCACGCTTTTGGTCAGGCGGATCTCGCCGCCCGTCACCGGCTCCAGGCCCGCCACCGCGCGCAGCAGCGTCGTCTTGCCGCAGCCCGAAGGGCCGATCAGCACGCCGATATCACCGGCCTTCAGGGCCAGCGTGACGCCTTGCACGGCGGCCTGCGCGCGGCCCGCATAGCGCACTTCGAGTTGGGAGACCTCAAGAAACATCCCGGGATTTTAGGCGGTGGCGAATGCTTAAAATTCGCATTTGCATTCCTGCGCGTTGCCTTCTGCAGCAGATTCCTGGCGACCGGTGGTCCCTTCACTTTCCTTGAGCCGTCCCCCTTGCGCCCCACGCCCCGATTCGCTTTTCGCTCGGTCCCGTTGATCCTGTTTGCGGGTTTTCTGGCATTGCCCGTGCTCGCCGTGCTCGCGTCCTGGCTGCCCGTGGGGCCGGGCGACGAGCAGGCGGGCGCCATCCTGCGCGAGATGGCTGCCACGGTGCTGCCCGGCTATGTGGGGACCACACTGTGGCTGAGCCTGCTGGTGGGGCTGGGCGCGGCGGTCGTCGGCATGGGCACGGCTGCGGCGGTCACCCTGTTCGACTTTCCGGGGCGCCGCACCTTCGAATGGCTGCTGCTCCTGCCGCTGGCCATGCCGGCCTACGTGACGGCTTATGCCTATACCGACTTCCTGCAGTTCAGCGGCCCGCTGCAGGTGGGCCTGCGCAATACCTTCGGCCTGGAAGGCCGGCTGCTGCCCGAGGTGCGCAGCCTGGGCGGCGCCGTGTGGGTGTTCATCTTTTCGCTCTACCCCTATGTGTACCTGCTGGCCCGCACCGCCCTGGGCGAGCGTGCTGCCCACCTCATGGAGGCCGCGCGGCTGCTGGGCGCGCCCCTGCCGCGGCGCATCCGCGCCGTGGCCTTGCCGCTGGCACGCCCGGCCGTGGCCGCCGGCGTGGCGCTGGTGCTGATGGAAACCATGGCCGACTTCGGCGTGGCCAGCTACTTTGGCATCCAGACCTTCACCACGGGCATCTACAAGGCCTGGCTGTCCATGGACAACCGCATCGCCGCCGCGCAGCTGGCCACCATGCTGCTCTTCGTGGTGATGGTGCTGCTGCACCTGGAACAGCGCGCGCAAAAGCGCATGCGCTTTGCCGCCAAGGGCGGGCGTGCGGGCTCGGCCGAAGCGCAGCCGCTGGCCCTGCACGGCGCACGCCGCTGGGCCGCCTGGGCCGTGTGCACGCTGCCCGTGCTCATGGGATTCGTGGCGCCGGTGCTGTTCATGCTGCGCCCGCTGGCGGCCGACTGGTCGGTGCTGCCCTGGGAGCGCTTCATGGAATGGGCCTGGCACAGCGTGCGCCTGGGTGGCATCACGGCCGCGCTGGCGGTGGCCATCGCCCTGGCCCTGGCCTTTGCGGTGCGCCGCCAGCCCGACACCGTGACCCGCGGCGTGGTGCAGCTGGCCAGCGTGGGCTATGCCGTGCCGGGCGCCGTCATCGTGGTGGGCCTGCTGCTGCCCGTGGGCTGGCTGCAGGCCGCCATGCCGCAGTGGGGCGTGGGTGCGCTGGTCACTGCCACGGCGTTCGGCATCGTGTGGGCCTATCTCGTGCGCTTTTGCGCCGTGGCCCTGCAGTCCATGCAAAGCGGCTATGCGCGCATTCCGCCGAGCCTGGATGACTCCGCCCGCATGCTCGGCATCGGCAGCCCGGGCCTGCTGGCGCGGGTGCACTGGCCGCTGCTCAAGCGCTCCACCGCTGCCGCCGCGCTGCTGGTGTTTGTGGACGTGATGAAGGAGCTGCCGGCCACCATGGTGCTGCGCCCCTTCAACAGCGACACCCTGGCCGTGGTGGCCTACCAGCTGGCGCGCGACGAACGGCTGGGCGAGGCAGCGCTGCCGTCGCTGGCGCTGGTGGCCGTGGGGCTGGTGCCGGTGATCCTGCTAAGCCGCACGCTGCGCAGCCGGGGCTGAAGGCTTCTTCACTTCGCGCAGCTTCAGCCCCAGCCTGCGCCACCCCATCACCACGCCGGTCACGCTCATCACCGCGCCGCCCAGGCTCAGCACGATGAGCAGCGCATCCCACAGCGGCCTGCGTTCCAGCAGGGGCAGCCAGTCCCAGCTGTACAGCATGGCGAACAGCCAGCGGCTGGTGCGGCGGTGGCTGTCGGTGCGGCCCAGCACGGCGCCGGTGTGGGGGTCGATGTGCACCCAGGTGGCGTGGGGGTCGTCAAACACCACGCGCAGGGCAGGCAATGGCTTTTCGGCGCCGCCGGTCATGGTGTGGGCGGCGCGGTCGTAGTAGTGCAGGTCGTAGGCGGTGAGGGTTTCGGTGCGCACCACGGCGTGGGGCAGCAAGTGGGTGGATGCCTGGGCCAACGCGCCGGCGGGCCAGTGGTGCGGGGCTGCGGTGGTCGCACTCAGCACGGCGGGCGCGCCACCCGGACTGTGCGCCAACACGAGGGTGTAGCCAGCGCTGCGCACCCAGCGCAGTTCGCGCGTGTTGGGGGATGCGGCCGATAGCAGGGCCTGCAGGGGGGCGGCCTGCGCGGGTATCTCCAGCGGGCCGCCGTTCATGGCCAGCTGGCGCAGGGGTGCGGCGCCGCTGTCAAAAATCTTCCAGGGGTTCATGGACATGAGACCACTGAAGATCCAGGTGAAGGTGATGGCCGCGAACACCAGCCCGAACACGTGGTGCCAGCGCATCATGAAGCCCCGGTAAGGTGTGCGCGAGCCCGTCTTGTACCGCCCCTTGAAGCGCCAGCGCAGCACGCCCACCACCGTGCCCGTCACCGTGAGCGCGATGCCCGCGATGGACAGCCAGTTGACGATGTCCGTCCAGTAGGCATTGAAGGCATTGCCCCGGAAGGGGTAGAGCCAGTGGATCCAGGCGCCCGCGTAGTTCCACGCGCGCTCGTGCAGCGGTGCATCGCGCACCACCTCGCCCGTGGTGCCCGACACGTAGACCACGGTGCCTGCGCCGTCGCCCAGGTGCAGGCGGTGCAGGGGGCGGTGCACATCCAGCGCGCGCGAGTGGGTGAAGGCGTCTTCGTCGATCGTGCCCTGGTAGTCGATGGCGGCATCGGGCTGCTGCGCAAAGGCGCGGGCCGAGGCGATGGCGTGCGCGGCGTCCACCTGCTGCAGCCGCTCGCCTGTAAGGGCGTCGATGACCGCAGGCGCCGGTGCCCTGCGCGGGCGTGGCGCGGCATTGTCCTTGGGGGCGGCCGGAACCACCAGGTACACGGCGCGGCCACCGCTGGCCACGGCCAGCCGCAGGTCCTGCAGCAGCCCCGCCAGGCCCGCGCGCTGCAAGGCTTCCGCAGGCTCCAGCACGCGCTCGGGGCCGAGCAGTGCGGTGCGCAACGGCGGCAGGTGGGCCAGGCGCTCGGCCTGCGTGAGCTTGGGGTAGCCCACGTACATCATCACCACGCCCGAGACGAACCACATGGCGAAAAAGGCGCACAGCAGCACGCCCAGCCAGCGGTGGATGAGATACAGCCAGCGTTTGGCGTGTGGCATGTCGGGTGCTCCGCCGGGGTCAGAACGCGGTGTGCAGCGTCACATCCAGCGTGCGCGGAGCGCCCAGGTAGACCTGGTCGCGCGTCTCGGCCGCGTAGATGCGGTCGGTGGCGTTGCGCACGCGGGTGGTGAGCGTGGTGGTCTTGTTGACCTTCCACGCCAGGCCCAGGTCCAGCAGGGTGTACGACGGCCAGAACTTGGTGTTGGCCGCGTTGCCATACACCTTGCCCACATGGCGCACGCCCGCGCTGGCCGTGACGGTGGGCGTGACGGCGTACGAGGCCCACAGGTTGGCCACCCGCTGCGGCACCAGCTGGGGCACGTTGCCCGCGCGCGAGACGCCGCCCTGCACGAAGTTCTCATACCGCGCGCGGATCAGAGACAGATTGCCCTGCAGTTGCCATTGCGGCGTGGGGCGTATGCCCGCCGACAGCTCGATGCCCTTGGACGATTGCTCACCCACCAGCACCGTGAGGTTGGGGTTGGACGGGTCTTGCGAGGCGATGTTCTTGCGGCGGATGTCAAACGCGGCCACCGTGGCGCTGCCCTTGCCGTCCCAGAAGTCGAACTTGCTGCCCACCTCGACCTGGCGCCCCGTGGTCAGGTCGCTGTTGTTGCGCACATCGGCAAACGAGGCCGAGGCCAGCGAGCCCGAGGGTGGGTCGGCCGCGTTGGAGGCCTGCGCATACAGGTTGGCGCCGGGCGCAATGTCCCACACCACGCCCAGGCGGCCGGTGGTGGGGTGGTAGCTGCGGCTGAAGGTGGCGGGCGCGGTGGCTGTCACGGCGCGGCGGTTCACCAAATCGAGCTTGATGCGCTCATGCCGCAGCGCGGTGATCAGGCTCAGGCCGGAAGCGACCCGGGTGCGGTTCTCCAGATACAGCGCGGTGTTGCGGATCTTGTTGTCCTTGTCGGGGTTCAGGGCGGGCGACATGCCGGGAATGTCGAAGAAGTTCTCGGGGGTGAAGTGGTACGGGTTGACCGTGCTCACGGTGACCGAGGGGCCGAACGGGAAGCGCGTCTGCTGATTCACGCTCACGTCCAGGCCAAAGGCCCAGTCGCTCTTTCGGCCTGCCAGTTGACCCTGGTAGGTGCCTTCGAGGCGGTCGCCCACCAGCTGTTGGTCGTGGCGTTGCAACAGCGGCGATGTGCGCGTGATCGCTGTGTTGGTGGCATTGAAGGTGTAGGTCTCCACGTTGCGGTAGTCGCGCAGGGCGTCGTACACGTAGAACGTGTTCTTCAGTTGCAGTGCATCCGACACACGCCATTGCGCCACCGAGCGCAGCCACTGCACGCGGTGCTCGTACATGCCGTCGGCGCTGTTGTAGTTCTTGAAGCGTGTGGCGGGGTCGATCTGCAGCGCGCCCACGGCGGGGTTCAGCACCGGCGTGCCCCAGTAGGGGCGGTCCACATGGTCTTTCTGGTACTCGTAGGCCAGCGTGTGGCTGAACCCGCCGCCCAGGTCTGACAGCAGCGAGGTGGCGAGCTGGGTGGACTGCGTCTTGGTGCCTTCGGTCCAGCTGCCTGCGTTGCGGTGGTTGAGGTCGATGCGTGCATAGTGGGCCGGGCCTGCGCCACCATCGCCGCCCGCGATGCGGCGGTTCAGGCCCACCGACACTTCCTTCAGGTCGTAGGAGCCCAGACGCAGCTGGCCTTCGGCAAAGTCGCTGCGCTCGGCCGTCTTGGTGATGTAGTTGATCGAGCCGCCCACGCCGCCCGATCCATACAAAAAGCTTGAGGCACCGCCGATGGCTTCGACACGGTCATAGATCCAGGCATCGACCGCGCGCGTGGCGCTGCCGTACTGCGGATTGATGCCGTTGTAGAGCTGCGCCACGGAGTTGGACGTGAAGCCCCGGTACTGCGCGGCCATCGAACCCGGCGCGTTGTGCGCCACCACGCCGGGCACGGCGCGCAGGATCTCCTGCGTGTCCTGCGCACCGCGTGCGTCGATGGTGGCGCGGTCCACCACCGTGACGGAGGCGGGGTTCTCGCGCACCGTCAGGCCCAGGCGGCTGCCGGTGTCCACGGGGGTGTCCAGGCTGAGCTTGCCGTTGGGGGATGCGGCGGAGTCCACCACATCCACGGCTTGCAACGTGGGCGCCGAGGTGGTCTGTGCTTGGGCAGGCACGGTGGCCAGCGCACAGGTGGCAAGCACCCCCAGGCACAGGGGCGACAGAGGCAGGCGCGGGAGAGCCGCAGCGCGGCGCGAAGCAAAGGAGATACGGGACATGAAAACGCTCTTGTCTTGAAGCGACAGCGCAGTGGCCCTGTGTGCGTCAATTCAACTCAACACATCGGGCAAGGCAGCGCTGTCAGGGAAACCAACGGAACACGAAAGCGCAGCACCCGCCCACCAGGTCCGGGCGCTGCGAGGGGTTTCAGTTCAAGAGCGTGTGGGCGGGCCGCGCGCCGGCAGTGGGGCGGCCGTGGCGGCCGCGATGCGCGCGGCCTCGACGGGCTGCAGCGCATGGGCCAGGGGATGGGGTGGCAGCACGGCGGCTGCCGGTGCGGGCGGCGGTGCGCCGGGGGTGGCGCACAAAGGGCAGTCCATGCCCATGGCGCCCATCTCCACCGTGCCCTCGTCGGTCTGCACCAGCAGCTTGATGGCGCCGGTGCCCGAGCAGATCACCTCGAAGGATTGCGGGTTCACCAGCGGTGACGCAATCGCGACCCCCATCGACACCACGAACCATGCCAGCACCCACAGGCGCAGCGCAGCAAAGGTTCGTCGGGGGGCGGTCATGGGGCGCGATGATAGCCGCCCCGTCATCCAGGGGGCAGCCCGTCAGGATGTGCTGATATAAAAATGATAGCTGCCAGCGCTTATTGGATAAGCGCTGGAGGCCAATTTCATTCATATTCCAGACGAGCGTGGCCTGCTGGGTGTGGCGCATCAAGCCTGCGTATACGCGGTTTTCACCGTGGTGTAGAACTCCGCCGCGTAGCGCCCCTGCTCGCGCGGGCCGTAGCTGCTGGCCTTGCGGCCGCCAAACGGCACGTGGTAGTCCACGCCGGCCGTGGGCAGGTTCACCATCACCATGCCGGCCTGGGCGTGGCGTTTGAAGTGGGTGGCGTGCTTGAGGCTGGTGGTGGCGATGCCGCTGGCCAGGCCGAAGGGCGTGTCATTGGCCAGGGCCAGCGCTTCGTCGTAGTTCTTCACGCGCTGCACGCTCACCACCGGGCCGAAGATCTCTTCGCGGTTGATGCGCATGCCGGGCGTGGTCTCGGTGAACAGGGCGGGGCGCAGGTAGAAGCCGGGCGCGCCGTCGGCGTTCTTCTCCAGGGCCTCGCCGCCGAAGGCGAGCTTGGCGCCTTCCTGCTGGCCGATGGCGATGTATTCCAGGTCCTGTGCCAGTTGGCGGTCGTCCACCACGGGGCCGATGTCGGTGCCGGCCTTGCGCGCGTCATCCACCTTCAGGGTCTTCATCTTCTCGACCATGGCGGCCACGAACCGGTCGTGGATGCCTTCGGTCACGATCACGCGGCTGCTGGCCGTGCAGCGCTGGCCGGTGGAGAAGAAGCCGCTGTTGATGGCCGCGCCCGCGGCCACGTTCAGGTCCGCGTCGTCCAGCACCACAAAGGGGTTCTTGCCCCCCATCTCCAGCTGCACCTTGGCGCCGCGCTGTACGCAGGCCGCCGCCACACGCTGGCCCGTGCCCACCGATCCGGTGAAGCTCACGCCCGCAATGCGTTCGTCTTCGAGCAGCACGGCACCCACTTCGGCGCCGCGGCCCATCACCAGGTTGAACACGCCAGCCGGCAGGCCCGCGCGGTGCAGGATGTCGGCCAGCGCCCAGGCGGAGCCGGGCACCACCTCGGCGGGCTTGAACACCACGCAGTTGCCATAAGCCAGGGCCGGGGCGATCTTCCAGGCCGGGATGGCGATGGGGAAGTTCCACGGCGTGATGATGCCGATGGTGCCCAGGGGCTCGCGCGTGATCTCCACGCCCACGCCGGGGCGCACCGAGGGCATCACTTCGCCGCCGGGGCGCAGGGCCTCGCCCGCGAAGAACTTGAAGATGGCGGCCGCGCGGCCCACTTCGCCAATGGCCTCTGGCAGGGTCTTGCCTTCCTCGCGGGCCAGCAGGTCGCCCAGTTCGGCCTTGCGGGCGATGATCTCGTTGCCCACGGCGTCCAGGATGTCAAAACGCTGCTGAGGCGTGGACAGGCTCCAGGCCGGGAAGGCCGCGTGCGCAGCGGCCACGGCGTCAAGCGCTTGCTCGCGGCTCGCCACGGCGTAGTCGCCAATGGCGTCGCGCGTGTCCGACGGATTGGTGTTGCGGTAGGTCTTGGCGCCTTCGGTCCAGGTGCCGTTGATCAGGTTTGCGTGCATGGTGGGCAGGGGGAGATGTTGAGGGGAAGGAAGGATGCGAACTCAAGCCCGGACGGCCGGACGGGCGCTGCGGGCTAGGGGTGGTTCAGAGGGGCGACAAGGCGCAAAGCATTGTTGTATGTCATCGTACAACATAGATCGATGCGAGGCATGCAGGGTTACTACTGATACGACGAGCACCCGGGGCGGGGAGACGCGTTGGGCGTGCGCAGGGGGTTCCGTCGTTCAGCCGGCCTCGGCCTGGGCGCGGCGGCGGCGTTCGCGGCTGTTGGCCAGGTGGGTGCGCATGGCGGCGCGCGCGGCGTCGGGGTCTTGCGCCACGATGGCGTCGT
This sequence comes from Paracidovorax sp. MALMAid1276, assembly GCF_049198005.1. NCBI lineage: Bacteria > Pseudomonadati > Pseudomonadota > Betaproteobacteria > Burkholderiales > Comamonadaceae > Paracidovorax > Paracidovorax sp. MALMAid1276. The sequence continues at coordinate 73,094 of NZ_JBMIRS010000197.1, forward strand.
AGATGCTCTCGTGCTCACCATTCACGCGCCGCAGGTACAGGCGGCGTTCTTCGTTCAGGGCGTCGGTGGCATCGAGTCGGGCGCGCGGGATGATCATGCTGCCCAGCGTGCCCATGAGCTCGGCAAAGTGGCTGTTCTGGGTGGCGCGGGCGATCTCCAGGTGAAACTGAAAATCCGCCGCCACCGCGTCGCGCCCCTCGTTCACGGCGGCGGCCACGGCATTCAGCGCCTCGCGCATGGTGGTCAGGTTGGCGTCCGTGCGCCGCTGTGCGGCCAAGGCGGCGGCCTCCGTCTCCACGCCGATGCGCAGTTCCAGCACGGCGATCACGTCGCGCAGCGTGCTGACCTGGTCGGGCGCGATCTTGAAGCCAGGGGCCTGCCCCAGGCCCAGCACAAAGGTGCCGATACCGTGCCGCGTCTCCACCAGGCCCGAGGCCTGCAGCTTGGAGATGGCTTCGCGCACCACGGTGCGGCTCACGTTGAACTCGTCCATGATGGCCGCCTCGGTGGGCAGCTTGGCGCCCAGCGCCAGCCGGCCGTCGCGGATGCGGTCGCCGAGCGACTCGACCAGCTCCAGGGCCAGGGTGCGGGGCTTGCGGCGAAGCAGGGTATCGGTGGTCATTTCTTGGTGTTATCCCTATGTGGCGGCGACGGGCAGACGGGGTACATTGCTGCTCGTTGTACGACAACTGATGACGTGCAACCCGCGCCACTCCACTGTACCAAGAACCATCGTCCTTGCCATGCCCTGTCACCCGACGCCGATCCGATTTCAATGCCTTCTGCTGACCGGCGCCGCCGGCGGGCTGGGGCGCGAGTTGCGCACGCGGCTGAAGGCCTACTGCACCACGCTGCGCCTGTCGGACATGGCGGACCTGGGCGACGCTGCCGAGGGCGAAGAACTGCGCCCCGCGCGCCTGGAAGACGCGGGTGCCATGCACTCGCTGCTGGAGGCGGTGGACGCGGTGGTGCACCTGGGCGGCGTGTCCACCGAACAACCCTGGGACCCGATCCTGCAGGCCAACATCGTGGGTGCCTACAACCTGTACGAAGCCGCGCGCAAGCAAGGCGTGAAGCGCGTGGTGTTTGCCAGCTCCAACCACGTCACGGGCTTTTACCGGCAGGACGAAGTGGTGGGCCTCAAGGACCCGGCCCGGCCCGATGGCCTCTATGGGTTGTCCAAGGCTTTTGGCGAAGACCTGTCGCGCTTCTATTTCGACCGCCATGGTATCGAAACCGTGTGCCTGCGCATCGGCTCGTCCTTCCCCGAGCCCAGGAACCGCCGCATGCTGGCCACCTGGATGAGCTATGACGACCTGGAGCGCCTCGTGGTGGCCAGCCTCACCGCGCCGGTGGTGGGCCACAGCATCATCTACGGCATGGGCGACAACACCACCACCTGGTGGGACAACACCCTGGCCCGCCACATCGGCTACCGCCCGCAGGACAGCTCCGAACCCTTCCGCGCCAAGGTGGAAGCCGCCGACCCGCACCCCGACCTGAACGACCCCGCCGTGATCTACCAGGGCGGCCCGTTCGTGCGCACGGGGCCGTTTGATTGACCAGGCGCTTCGGCCCGCCATCGCAGGCCCCCGCTTTCTGCCGCAGTCCACCGTTCTTTCCCGCAAAAACCTTCACAACAACCTGAACCGGAGACACACCGCCATGATCCTTCGCCGATTTGCCCTTGCCGCCAGCGCCGCCGCCGTGGCTGCGCTCACCCTGCTGGCCCCCGCTGCCCAGGCCCAGTCCATGGTGCTCAAGGCGGCCGACGTCCACCCCGCGGGCTATCCCAACGTGGTGGCCGTGGAGAACATGGGCAAGAAGCTCGACGCCGCCACCCAGGGGCGCCTGAAGATCCAGACCTTCCCGGGCGGCGTGCTGGGCGGCGAGAAGGAAATGATTGAGCAGACCCAGTTCGGCGCCATCAACATCCTGCGCACCTCGCTGGGCCCGGTGGGCACGGTGGTGCCCGAGGTGAACGTGTTCAACATGCCGTTCGTGTTCCGCAACCAGGACCACATGCGCGCCGTGATCGACGGCGCCATCGGCGACGAGCTGCTGGCCAAGATCAGCGCATCGCCCGCCAAGTTGGTGGCCATCGGCTGGATGGATGGCGGCTCGCGCAGCCTGTACACCAAGAAGCCCGTGCGCACCCCCGCCGACCTCAAGGGCCAGAAGGTGCGCATGATGGGCAACCCGCTGTTTGTGGACACCATGAACGCCATGGGCGGCAACGGTATCTCGATGGGTTATGGCGAAGTCTTCACCGCGCTGCAGACCGGCGTGGTGGATGGCGCCGAGAACAACGCGCCCAGTTTCTTCACCAGCAACCACTACAACACGGGCGCCAAGTACTACACGCAGACCAACCACCTGATCATCCCCGAGCTGCTGGTGGTGTCCAAGGTGACCTGGGACAAGCTCAGCAAGGACGACCAGGCCCTGCTCAAGAAGTTCGGCCGCGAGGCGCAGATGGAGCAGCGCGCGCTGTGGGACAAGAGCGTGGAGGACTACACGGCCAAGCTCAAGGCGGCCGGGGTGGAGTTCATCACCGTGGACAACAAGCCCTTCTTCGACGCCACGGCCCCCGTGCGTGCCAAGTACGGCGCCAACTACGCTGAGCTGATGAAGCGCATCGAGGCCGTGAAGTAAGCCACGGCCGCACCGCGACGAGCGCGCATCGCAACCCTCGCGCAGGCGAACTCCTGGTGGGTCGCCTGCGCCTCTTTTTACGCTGAACCTTCCCCCAATTCCTTCGGACCCGCCTGTATGGACCACCCCTTCCTGCGCTGGATGGACCGGCTCTACCTGTCCACCATCTGGGCGGCCGGCACCGCCATCTTCTTCATGTCGCTGATCATTCCCTGGGGCGTGTTCAGCCGCTACGTACTGGGCACGGGATCGCAATGGCCCGAGCCCATCGCCATCCTGCTGATGATGGTGTTCACCTTCATCGGCGCCGCCGCGGCCTACCGCGCCGGCGGGCACATCGCCGTCAACATGCTCACCGAGAAGCTGCCCGCGCAGCTGCAGCGCGCCCTGGGGGGGGTGGTGGACCTGCTCATGCTGGTCATCTGCGGCTTTGTGGCCTGGTATGGCACCAACCTGTGCATCGAAACCTGGGGCCAGGGCATTGCCGAGCTGCCATGGCTGCCCGTGGGCGCCACCTATGCGTCGCTGCCCATCGGCGCGGCCGTCACCTTGCTGTTCGTGCTGGAGAAGATGGCCTTCGGCCCGCAGACCCACCGGCGCATCGTGCGTTTTGAAGAACTGACCGAAGAAGGCGCCTGACCATGGACACCCTCGTACTGCTGGGCACGTTCTTCGTGCTGATGATGATCGGCGTGCCGATTGCCTATTCGCTGGGCCTGGCGGCGCTGGCGGGCGCGCTGTGGATCGAGCTGCCACTGGACGCGGTGATGATCCAGGTGGCCTCGGGCGTCAACAAGTTCTCGCTGCTGGCGATTCCCTTCTTTGTGCTGGCCGGGGCCATCATGGCCGAAGGCGGCATGGCGCGGCGCCTGGTGGCGTTTGCGGGCGTGCTGGTGGGCTTCATCCGTGGCGGGCTGTCGCTGGTCAACATCCTGGCGTCCACCTTCTTCGGCGCCATCTCGGGCTCCTCGGTGGCCGACACGGCTTCCATTGGCTCGGTGCTGATTCCGCAAATGGAAAAGCAGGGCTACCCACGCCCCTTTGCCACGGCCGTCACCGTGAGCGGCTCGGTGCAGGCCATCCTGATCCCGCCCAGCCACAACGCGGTGCTGTACTCGCTGGCGGCGGGTGGTTCGGTGTCGATCGCGGCGCTGTTCATGGCCGGCGTGCTGCCGGGGCTGTTGCTCGGTCTCACGTTGGCGGGCCTGTGCCTGTTCACGGCGCAGAAGAACGGCTACCCCAAGGGCGAGGTGATTCCGCTCAAGCAGGCGCTCAAGATCTGCGCCGAAGCCATGTGGGGCCTGATGACCATGGTCATCATCCTGGGCGGCATTCTGTCGGGCGTGTTCACGGCCAACGAGTCGGCATCGATTGCCGTGGTGTGGGCGTTCTTCGTCACCATGTTCATCTACCGCGACTACCGCTGGCGCGACCTGCCCAAGCTGGTGCATCGCACGGTGAAGACGGTGACGGTGGTGATGATCCTCATCGGCTTTGCGGCGGCGTTCGGCTACCTGATGACGATGATGATGATCCCCATGAAGGTCACCATGTTCCTCACCAGCCTGTCGGACAACAAGTATGTCATCCTGGCGCTGATCAACATCATGCTGCTGCTGCTGGGCTGCCTGATGGACATGTCGCCCCTCATCCTGATCCTCACGCCCATCCTGCTGCCCGTGGTGAAGCTGCTGGGCGTGGACCCGGTGCACTTCGGCATGATCATGATGGTCAACCTGGGCATCGGCCTCATCACGCCGCCGGTGGGCACCGTGCTGTTCACCGGGGCGGCGGTGGCCAAGCTGCCGCTGGGCATCGTCTCGCGCGCCATGCTGCCGTTCTTCACCGCGCTGTTCGTGGTGCTGCTCATGATCACCTACGTGCCTGCCATCTCGCTGTGGCTGCCGCGCGCCATGGGCCTGTGATGGCGAGCCCTGTGCGATGAACGATACCCTGGCTTTTGTCTCCTGCGCCGACAGCGGCGAGTTGCATGTGCTGCACCTCGCGGGCGCCACCGGCGCGCTGCGCACCGAGCAGGTGCTGGCGCTCGGCGGCCAGCTCATGCCCATGGCGCTGAGCCCCGATGGCGCGCGCCTGTATGTGGCGCGCCGCAGCGACCCGCTGGCCGTGGTCACGCTGGCGGTGGATGCGCGTGCGGGCCGCGCCGAAGTGCTGGGCGAAGCACCGCTGCCCGCCAGCATGGCCCATGTGGCCACCGATGGCACGGGGCGCTGGCTGCTCACCGCCTCGTACGGTGCCGACCTGGTGGCCGTGCAGCCGGTGGGCGTGGATGGTGTGGTGGACGGCAGCGCGCCTGCCGCCACCCATGCCACCGGCCGCCACGCGCACTGCGCACTGCCCAGCCCCGGCAACGGCTTTGTGCTGGCGGCCTCGCTGGGGGGCGGCCAGTTGCACCGCTATCGCCTGGATGCCGCCACGGGGGCGCTGGAGCCGACCGACCCCGCCGTGTTTGCACTGCCTCCAGGCACCGGCCCGCGCCACCTGCGCTTCAACGCACGGGGCGACCGCATCTACCTGCTGGGCGAGCTGGACGCCTGCGTGCATGTGCTGGCCTGGGACGAGGCCACAGGTGGTCTGCAGCTGCTGCAGAGCCTGCCCACGCTGCCGCCGGGGTTTGCGGGCACCGCATGGGGCGCAGACCTGCACCTGAGCCCCGATGGCCGGTGGCTGTACACCAGCGAGCGCAACAGCCACACGCTGGCGGGGTTTGCTGTGGACGCGGCGACCGGCCTGCTCAGCCCCATCGGCCACTGGCCCACGCAACAGCAGCCCCGTGGCTTTGCCATCACGCCCGACGGCCGCCACGTGCTGGCGGCGGGCCAGACCAGCCACCGCGTGGGCGTGCACCGCATCGACCCCGCCAGCGGCGCACTCACGCCGGTGGCCGAACACACTGTGGGCCTCAACCCGAACTGGATCACCCTGCTGCCCTTGCACGCGGGTTCCTGAAGCGCCATGCTGGCGCGACTGCCGAGATTCAAGAAACCGAGCCCCCCGATGACACGCCCCGCCCTCACCATCCGCATGCATGCGGAAGACAACGTTGCCATCGTCGCCAACGACGGTGGCCTGCCCGCGGGCACGGTGCTGCCCGAGGGCGTGCCCGGCGCGGGCATCGCGCTGTGCGACAAGGTGCCTCAGGGCCACAAGGTCGCGCTGCAAGATATTGCCGAAGGCGAGGTGGTGCGCCGCTACAACGTGCCCATCGGCTATGCGCTCAAAGACATCCCGGCGGGCAGTTGGGTGCATGAACGCCTGCTGCAGATGCCCTCGGCCCGCGCGCTCGAAGGCCTGCCCATGGCCACCGTGAAGCCGCCGGTGCTGGAACCCCTCACGGGCTACACCTTCGAGGGCTACCGCAACGCCGATGGCTCAGTGGGCACACGCAACATCCTGGCCATCACTACCACCGTGCAGTGTGTGGCGGGCGTGGTGGCCAACGCGGTGCGCCGCATCAAGGCCGAGCTGCTGCCCTTGTTTCCGCACGTCGATGACGTGATCGGCCTCGAACACACCTATGGCTGCGGCGTAGCCATCGACGCGCCCGATGCCGCCATCCCCATTCGCACGCTCAAGCACATCAGCCTGAACCCCAACTTCGGCGGCGAGATCATGGTGGTGAGCCTGGGCTGCGAAAAGCTGCAGCCCGACCGCCTGCTGCCCCCGGGCAGCTTTCCCATCACCGACGAGCGCGACGCAGCGCTCGGCCCCGAGACCGTGTGCCTGCAGGCGGATCACCACGTGGGCTTCATGTCCATGCTGGACGACATCGTGCAGAGCGCGAGGCCGCATCTGGAACGCCTGAACGCGCGCCGCCGCGAGACCATCCCGGCCAGCGAGCTGGTGCTGGGCGTGCAGTGCGGGGGCAGCGATGCGTTTTCGGGCGTCACCGCCAACCCGGCCGTGGGTTTTTGCGCCGACCTGCTGGTGCGCGCCGGTGCCACCGTGATGTTCAGCGAGAACACCGAGGTGCGCGACGCCGTCGAGCAGCTCACCAGCCGCGCCGCTACGCCCGAAGTGGCAGACGCCATCGTTCGCGAACTGGGCTGGTACGACCGCTACCTGGACCGGGGCCGCGTGGACCGCGCGGCCAACACCACGCCGGGCAACAAGGCGGGCGGGCTGTCCAACATTGCCGAAAAGGCCATGGGCTCCATCATCAAAAGCGGCACCGCGCCCATTGCGCACGTGCTGGCGCCGGGCGAAAAACTGCGCCGCGACCAGCGCGGCCTGGTGTATGCCGCCACGCCCGCCAGCGACTTCATCTGCGGCACGCTGCAGCTGGCCGCAGGCATGAACCTGCACGTGTTCACCACCGGCCGCGGCACGCCCTATGGCCTGGCCGAATGCCCCGTGGTGAAGGTGGCCACGCGCAGCGACCTGGCACGCCGCTGGCACGACCTGATGGACATCAACGCGGGCAAGATCGCCGACGGCGAAGCCACCATCGAAGACCTGGGCTGGGAGATGTTCCATCTGCTGCTCGACGTGGCCAGCGGCCGCAAGAAGACCTGGGCCGAGCAGTGGAAGCTGCACAACGCGCTGGTGCTGTTCAACCCGGCGCCAGTGACTTGACGGGGGCATGCGCCGGTCCCAGTAACCGTTCGGGCTGAGCTTGTCGAAGCCTTGCGCGGCACTTCGACAGGATCAGCGTGAACGGTTCCAGATTTTCTGAGTGCAGATCGCCAGAAAGCGGCCTGCCCACATCCCACTTGAACAGCCCGTCATCGCACGGGCTGTTTCGCTATAGAGAAGAACTCGCATGGGTCACTCCCGATTTTCCGACCGCAAGGCCGTGGTGGCGCTCGCGCTGCTGTGCTGCCTGCTCTGGGGCAGCTCGTACCCGGCCATCAAGACCGGCTACGCCTGGTTCGGCATCGCCCGCAGCGACATCCCCTCGCAGCTGGTGTTCGCGGGCTGGCGGTTTCTGGCCGCCGGGCTCATCCTGCTGGCCTGGGCGCTGAGCCAGCGCAAGGCCATCGTGAACCTGGGCGCGGGCAGCGCGCGCCAGCTGGTGGTGCTGGGCCTGGCGCAGACCACGCTGCAGTACGTATTCTTCTATGTGGGCCTGGCCCAAACCACGGGCGTCAAGGGCTCCATCATGAACGCCACCGGCACCTTCTTCAGCGTGTTGCTGGCGCACTGGGTCTACCACAACGACCGGCTCAGCCACGCCAAGCTCTGGGGCTGCGTGGTGGGCTTTGCGGGCGTGATGGTGGTCAACCTCGGGCGCGGCGCGCTGGACCTGGACTTCACCCTGCTGGGCGAAGGCTTTGTGGTGATCGCCGCCTTTGTGCTGGCAGGCGCCAGCATCTACGGCAAGCAGGTGTCGCAGCGCATGGATTCGGTGGTGATGACCGGCTGGCAGTTGGCCCTGGGCGGGGTGGCGCTGCTGGTCATCGGCTGGGGAACGGGCGGTGCGCTGTCTGGCTTTACCTGGGCCTCGACCACGCTGCTGGTGTATCTGGCGCTGCTGTCCTCGGCCGCGTTTTCGCTGTGGAGCATCTTGCTCAAGCACAACCGCGTGAGCCAGGTCACGGTGTTCAACTTCACGGTGCCCATCTTCGGCGCGGCGCTGTCGGCGCTGTTCCTGGGCGAGGCGCTGTGGGAGTGGAAGAACCTGCTGGCCCTGGTGCTGGTGTGCGGCGGCATCGGGCTGGTCACGCGCGATGGAGCCCGCGCAGCCAAATAGACTCTGCGGCATGGCACACACCCTCCTTCGCGAAGCATTCCAGCGCAACCTGCACGGCCAGCGCACCGACCTTTTCACCTTGAACGGTGCTGGCGGCCTGCAGGTGGCCGTCAGCAATTACGGCGCCCGCCTGGTGCAGGTGGCGGTGCCCGACGGGCAGGGCGGCCGCGTGGACGTGGCGCTGGGCTACGACAGCCTGCAGGGCTACCTGGACGGGCAGCTTTCGATGGGCGCCTTCATCGGCCGCTGGGCCGGGCGGCTGCGCCAGGGGCGGCTGGCCGTGCCCGGCGGGCAGCCCCTGCAGTTGCCCACCAACAGCGGCCCGCACCACCACCACGGCGGTCCGCGCGGCAGCCGGTTTCAGGTGTTCGATGTGGAGGCCGCGGGGCCCGACACCCTGGTGCTGGGCCACACCTTTCGCACCGAAGACGACGGCCTGCCCGGCACCGTGCGCCTGCAACTGGCCCTGCACGCCGCCCACGACAACGCCCTGCACATGGCCTGGACCGCCGAGGTGGCGGACGCCCCCACGGTGTTCAACCCCACCGGCCACGCCTTCTTCAACCTGGCGGGCGCGGGCAGCACGCACGGCCACACCCTGCAGGTGCCCGCCAGCCACTACGTGCCGCTGGAGGCGGATGTGTGCCCCAGCGGCGCACTGGCGCTGGTACAGGGCGCACCCTTCGATTTCCGCGCGCCGCGCCGCGTGGGCGACGCCGCCGGGCAGCCGCATGAACAGCTGGCACGCGCTGGCGGGCTGGACCACTATCTGGTGCTGGATGGGAACGCCCCGGATTCCAGCCCGGCGTTGCAGGCGCCGGCTTCGGCCATCACACCCCCCGGCCTGCGCATGACCGCCTTGCTGGCCGAGCCGGACAGCGGCCGGGCCATGGAGGTGTGGAGCACCGCCCCCGGCGTGCAGGTGTACGCGGGCCACGGGCTGAAGGCCGACCCGCAGCGCGACCTGGGGCGCCCCGCCTGCGGTGCGGCTGAAGGCGATGGCTGGCTGTGGCACCCCGGCGACGGCATCTGCCTGGAGCCCATGGAGTACCCGGACGCGCCCAACCACCCGGCGTTCCCCTGCCGCTGGTGGCAGCCCGGCGAGGTGGTGCGCGGGGCCATCGTGTACCGCTTTACCTGAGCGCCACCCGCCAGTTCAAAAAAAGTAGGTATTTTGGCCTTCAGCGCTTATCCAGTAAGCGCTGGCAGCTATTGATTTGATAGTTGGCTGTGGTCGGTGGCACCTGCTTCGATGCGCAGGTGCGCCTGCACCACCTCCGCCAGCCAGTCCATCACCACCCGCACCCGCTGCGACAGGTGGCGCCTGTGGGCGTACAACAGCGTCACCGGCATGGGCGGGGCGGGGTGGTGGGGCAGCACCTCCACCAGCAGGCCGCGGTCGATCAGTTCGCGCACGCCCAGCAGGGGCGCCTGGATCAGACCCAGCCCGGCGGCGCAAGCGCCCAGGTAGGCCTCGGCGCTGTTCACCGTGACGCGGCCCGGCATGGCGGTAAAGCGGGTTTCGCCATCTTCAGACAGCGTCTCAAACCCGGCCGAGCGTGTGCCCAGCGTGCTCACGTAGTGCACCAGCTCGTGCTGCGCCAGGTCGGCCAGCGTGTGGGGCGTGCCCTTGCGCGCCAGGTAGGCGGGGCTGGCACAGGTGGCCACGCGCACATGACCCAGGGGGCGGGCGACCAGGCCCGCATCGGCCACGGGGCCCACACGCACCACGCAGTCAAAACCCTCGCGCACCAGATCCACGCGGCGGTCGGTGCTGCTCAGCTCCACCTCCAGCAGCGGGTGGCGGTTCAGCAGCTCGGGCAGACGGGGCAGCACCAGCTGGCGCGCAATGCCGGTGGACATGTCGATGCGCACCCGCCCCCGCAGGGCGGCGCCCCCGGGCTGCTGGAACAAGGCCTGCAACTCTTCCACATCGTCCAGCAGGTCCTTGCAGCGCTCGTAGTACGCCTGGCCGTCCTGCGTGAGCTGCACGCGCCGGGTGGTGCGGTGCAGAAGGCGGGTGCCCAGCTGCGCCTCCAGCTGCTGCACCGCGAGCGACGCCGAGGCCTTGGGGATGCCCAGCACCTGCGCGGCCTGGGTGAAGCTGGCCAGCTCTGCCACGCGCGCAAAGGTCTGCATTCGGTCGAGGAGGGGATTCATTGGTTTGTCATTTTGGACAATGAATCTGATTTTTGTTGATTTATCTATTGCAATGCAATCAATAAAGTGCATGTCCATCCACCAACTCTGCTGACAAGGACCTGCAATGACTGCTTCCGTGACCTCCGCACCCACTTCTTCTGCTGCTTCTTCGGTACCCATCGTTCTCATCACCGGCGGCAGCCGGGGCCTGGGCCGCAGCGCCGCGCTGGCCGCCGCGCGCAGCGGCATCGACGTGGTGCTGACCTACCGCCAACAGGCCGCCGAGGCGCAGGCCGTGGTGGCTGAGATCGAATCCCTCGGCCGCCGCGCCGTGGCCCTGGCGCTGGATGTGGGCGACGTCGGCAGCTTCGCCACGTTTTCCGGCCAGCTTTTGCACGCCTTGAAGAGCACCTGGCAGCGCGATCGGTTTGACTTCCTCGTCAACAACGCCGGCATGGGCGTGCACGCCCCGTTTGCCGAGACCACCGAGGCGCAGTTCGATGCGCTGGTCAACGTGCACCTTAAGGGCGTGTTCTTCCTCACCCAGACGCTGCTGCCGCTGATGAACGATGGCGGGCGCATTCTCAACCTGTCGTCGGGTCTGGCACGCTTTGCCCTGCCGGGCTACGCCGCCTATGCGGCCATGAAGGGCGCCATCGAGGTGCTGAGCCGCTACCTGGCCAAGGAACTCGGCCCGCGCGGCATCACGGTCAACGTGGTGGCCCCCGGCGCCATCGAGACCGACTTTGGCGGCGGCGCCGTGCGCGACAACGCACAGCTCAACGCCTTCGTAGCCAGCCAGACGGCTCTGGGCCGCGTGGGCCTTCCCGAGGACATCGGCCCGCTGGTGGCCGCGCTGCTGCAACCCGCCACGCGCTGGGTGAATGCGCAGCGCATCGAGGCGTCTGGCGGAATGTTTGTGTGATGCTGGGGCGGTGCTTTCTCCGAGCCCGTTGGGCGGGGCATTGCAGCGATGCAGCGCTCTCAGAGCGGGGGGCAGATTGCAGAGCGGGCAGTAAGCAGCCAGTTGCCAACTACCAGCTGCACGGCAGCTCAGCGCCACAGGGCGCCGATGCTGCGGATGCCGATACCGCTGCGAGTTAGCGCCTCACGTTGCGCTGTGGCCGGGGGCGCACGCCGGGGCTGATGCTCAGCTCCACCATGCGGTCGCCCCGCTGCACCTGGAACTCCGAGGCTGTGCCGGGCTTGAGGGCGGCCACGGCCGTGAGCAGTTCCGACACGTTCCCCACGTTCTTGCCGTCCACGCGCACGATGACGTCGCCAGGGCGCATGCCAGCCTGGGCGGCGGGGCCGTCCTGCAGCACGCCGGTGATGATCACGCCCTCCGTGGCTTTCTTGACGCCGAAGGTCTCGGCAAGCTCGGGCGAGAGCTCGTTGGGTTCCACCCCGATCCATCCGCGCGTGACCTGGCCGTCCTTCACGATGCCGTCCAGCACCAGGCGCGCGGTGGACACGGGAATGGCAAAGCCGATGCCCATGCTGCCGCCCGAGCGCGAATAGATCGCGGTGTTGATGCCCATGAGGTTGCCGTTCACGTCCACCAGTGCGCCGCCCGAATTGCCGGGGTTGATGGCGGCGTCGGTCTGGATGAAGTTCTCGAAGGTGTTGATGCCCAGCTGTGTGCGGCCCAGCGCACTCACGATGCCGCTGGTCACGGTCTGGCCCACGCCAAACGGGTTGCCGATGGCCAGCACCTGGTCGCCCACGGCGAGCTGGTCCGAGTTGCCCAGCACGATCACGGGCAGCTTGTCGAGGTTGATCTTGAGGATGGCCAGATCGGTGTCGGGGTCTGTGCCAATGACGGAGGCGCGCGTGCGGCGGCTGTCGGTGAGCGTCACCTCGATCTCGTCGGCGCCTTCCACCACGTGGTTGTTGGTCAGGATGTAGCCGTCGGGGCTCACGATCACGCCGCTGCCCAGCCCGGCCTGTGCCTGCGAGCCCTGGTCGCCAAAGAAGAACTGGAACCACGGATCGTTGCTGCGCGGATGCCGCACCGCCTTGCTGGTGTTGATGCTGACCACGGCGGGTGCGGCCTTGCGCGCCGCGCCGCTGAAGCTGCCGGTGGCCGGCTGCGTCACGGGCGCGGCGGGCGCCTCGATCAGCGCGATGCCGGCCCCCGAGCGCGTGGCCCCGCGCCCTAGCCACTGCGGCTGCAGCGTGGCAACGACAAAATAGGCGGCAACCAGCACCGTCACGGCCTGGGAAAAGAGGAGCCAAATTCGCTTCATGGTGTGTTGTTGCGGTGATGCACTCAAGAGAATGTCGCTGTCTGCCCGGCCGGCCGTCAACGCGGGCGAAGAGCCAGGCAGCGGGCAGCAGGTCTGCGGCACGGGCGCCGGCGCCAGCAAGGGCCATTGTCGCCGAACCGTCCCGCCTTTTCGCAACCGTCGGGCGGCCAGGCGGCAAGGCCGGGTGGCGCGGTCGGGTGGCGTGCAGGGCTGTGCCATACACAATAGCGCCATGAGCACTACACGCACCGAACTTGTGCAGGCGTTCGACAGCCTGCTGCAACCCGACCGCTTCAAGGACTACGGCCCCAACGGCCTGCAGGTGGAAGGCAAGGCGCGCATCGGGCGCATCGTGAGCGGCGTGACGGCCAATCGGGCGCTGATCGACGCCGCGATTGCGGCGCGGGCGGACGCCATCTTTGTGCACCACGGGCTGTTCTGGCGCGGCCAGGACGGGCGCATCACCGGCTGGATGAAGCAGCGGCTTCAGCGCCTGCTGGCGCACGACATCAACCTGCTGGCCTACCACCTTCCGCTGGACGCGCACCCCCAGCTTGGCAACAACGCCCAGCTGGGCCGCGTGCTGGGGCTGGCGGCCGATGCGCGCTTCGGCGAGCAGGACCTGGGCTTTGCGGCGCCGGCCGCGTTCGACAGCGGACAGGCCCTGGCAGACCATGTGGCGCAGACGCTGGGCCGCCCGGTGACGCTGGTCGAGGGCGGCGCGCAGCCCCTGCGGCGCGTGGCCTGGTGCACGGGCGGCGCGCAGGGATATTTCGAGTCTGCCGTGGCAGCGGGTGCCGATGCCTTCATCACCGGCGAAATCTCCGAACCCCAGGCCCACCTCGCACGCGAGATGGGCGTGAGCTTCATCGCCGCCGGCCACCACGCCACCGAGCGCTATGGCGCCCCGGCCACCGCCGCCCATGTGGCGGCCGCGCTGGGGCTGGAGCACGAGTTCATCGAGATCGACAATCCGGCGTAGTGCGGTGCGGTGTGACGCAAAGGAAAGCGACGATGCGCGGCCGGGGCAGGGCGCACGTCGGTGCGCGGGGGTCTGGAATCCTGGAACTACGTTTTTTATAGCAATAAACGCTTTACCAATAAGCGCTGAAGCCTGTTTTTATTCAAATCTCTGTTTGCCATGACCCGCGCCGCATCCCTCACCACCGCTCTCCCCATGGCCATCACGCAGGGCGATCCGGCGGGCATCGGCCCGGAGATCATCGTCCAGGCGTTTCGCGATGCCCCTGCCGACCTGGCCGGGGCCTTTGTGGTGGGCGATGTGGCCACCCTGCGCCGCGCCGCGCAAGCCGTAGTGCGACCCGGTGCCCCTGCGGTGCCCGTCGCGCAGATCGATGCCCCTGCCGACGCGCTGCGCGTGCCGCCACGCTGCGTGCCGGTGCTGCAGCTGCCCGGCATCCCCGGCCCGCAGCCGTGGGGCCGCGTCAGTGCCGAAGCAGGCCGCGCGGCGGCCGACTGCGTGGCGTGGGCTGCGCGCGCCGCGCTGCGGGGCGAGATCTCGGCCATGGTGACGGCACCGCTGCACAAGGAGGCGCTGGCCGCAGCGGGCGTGGCGTTTCCGGGGCACACCGAGCTGCTGCAGGCGGAGGCGGCGGCGCACCAGGGGCTTGCGGTGGATGCCGTGCCGGTGCGCATGATGCTGGCGAGCGACGAGCTGCGCACCGTCCTGGTCAGCATCCACGTTGCATTGCGCGACGCCATTGATGCCGTCACACGGGGCAATGTGCTGCAGACCGTGGAGATTGCGCATGCGGCGCTGCTGCGCAGCCTGGGCCGGCCGCCGCGCATTGCCGTGGCCGGCCTCAACCCCCACGCCGGCGAGGGCGGTTTGTTTGGCCGTGAGGAGGCAACCCACATTGCCCCCGCCGTTGCGGCGGCACGCGCACTGGGCATGGACGTGCACGGCCCCATGGCGCCCGATACGGTGTTCATGCGCGCCCGCCACGCGCCCGGGCACCCGGGCGAGTTCGACGTGGTCATCGCGATGTACCACGACCAGGGGCTGATCCCTGTGAAGTACCTGGGGGTGGACAAGGGCGTGAACGTGACCCTGGGCCTGCCGCTGGTGCGCACGAGCCCCGACCACGGCACGGCGTTTGACATCGCTGGCCGGGGCGAGGCCGACGCGTCCAGCCTCATCGAGGCGGTACGGGTGGCGAGGCAGCTGTCGGCCTGACCCCGGAGGGTCAGGACGGCTGCTTCTTCAGGCTGTCGCGGATCTCGCGCAGCAGCACGATGTCTTCCGGTGTGGGGGCCGGGGCCGCAGGGGGCGCGGCCGGGGCTTCGCGCTTGAGGCGGTTGATCTGCTTGATCATGATGAAAATGATGAAGGCCAGAATTGCAAAATTCACGGCCACCGTCAGGAAGTTGCCATAGGCCAGCACCGGCACGCCCGCCTTTTTCAGCGCATCGAGCGTCATGGCCGTGCCCGGCGGCACGGTGCCCAGCACCACAAACAGGTTGGAGAAATCCAGCTTGCCAAACACCAGGCCGACCACCGGCATGATGAGGTCCGACACCACGGAGTCGACGATCTTGCCGAAAGCCCCTCCGATGATGACCCCCACCGCCAGGTCAATCACATTGCCCTTGACCGCAAATTCCCTGAACTCCTGCAGCATTCCCATGGTGACTCCCTCTGCTTGAACGTTGACGCCGCAGTATGGCGCACGGCGGGGGCCACTGGTGCAAACCGGGGTCTGTCAAGGCGGGCAGCGCATTGAAATAACCATTTTCACTCCGCTACAATTCGCGGTTGACCCCAACAATAGCGATGTTTACCGAGGATCCCCATGAGTGACACACCAGTCGACACCAGTAAAAGGACGTGGCTGATTGCGTCCGGATGTGCCGGTGCCGTTGGCGGAGTGGCCGTAGCAGTGCCTTTCGTCAGTAGTTTCCAGCCTTCGGAAAAAGCCAGAGCAGCTGGCGCCGCAGTGGAGGTGGACATCTCCACGCTGCAGCCCGGCGAAAAGCTGACTGTCGAATGGCGTGGCAAACCCGTCTGGATCCTCAAGCGCACCCCCCAGCAGCTCGAATCGCTGGCGCAGACCGAGCCCCAGCTGGCCGACCCCAAGTCGGACCGCAACACGTACCCCACTCCCGAGTACGCCAAGAACCAGCACCGCTCCATCAAGCCCGAAGTGTTCGTGGGCGTGGGCATCTGCACGCACCTGGGCTGCTCGCCCGGCGACAAATTCCAGACCGGTCCGCAGCCCTCGCTGCCCGACGACTGGCAAGGTGGCTTCCTCTGTGCCTGCCACGGCTCCACGTTCGACGTGGCGGGCCGGGTCTTCAAGAACAAGCCCGCGCCTGACAACCTGGAAGTGCCGCCGCACATGTACCTGTCCGACAACGTGCTGCTGATCGGCGAAGACAAGAAGGCCTGAGGTAAATCGACATGGCTGAATTCAAGGAAATCTCCCCCAACGCGTCGGCTGGCGCCAAGGTCACGAACTGGTTCGAGAACCGCTTCCCGACCGCGTTCGATGCGTACAAGGTCCACATGTCGGAGTACTACGCTCCGAAGAACTTCAACTTCTGGTACATCTTCGGCTCGCTGGCCCTGGTAGTGCTCGTGATCCAGATCGTGACCGGCATCTTCCTGGTCATGCACTACAAGCCCGACGCCAACCTGGCGTTCGCATCGGTCGAGTACATCATGCGCGATGTGCCCTGGGGCTGGCTGATCCGCTACATGCACTCCACGGGCGCCTCGGCGTTCTTTGTGGTGGTGTATCTGCACATGTTCCGCGGCCTCATCTACGGCAGCTACCGCAAGCCGCGCGAGCTGGTGTGGATTTTCGGTTGCGCCATCTTCCTGTGCCTGATGGCCGAAGCCTTCATGGGCTACCTGCTGCCCTGGGGCCAGATGTCCTACTGGGGCGCCCAGGTGATCGTGAACCTGTTTGCCGCCATTCCCTTCATCGGCCCTGACCTGGCCCTGCTGATCCGTGGCGACTTCGTGGTGGGCGATGCCACCCTGAACCGCTTCTTCAGCTTCCACGTGATCGCCGTGCCGCTGGTCCTGCTGGGCCTGGTGGTGGCTCACCTGCTGGCGCTGCACGACGTGGGTTCCAACAACCCCGACGGCGTGGAAATCAAGGGCCCCAAGGCGCCCAAGGACGCCAACGGCAAGCCGCTCGATGGCGTGCCCTTCCACCCGTACTACACGGTGCACGACATCTTCGCCCTGAGCATGTTCCTGATGGCGTTCACGGCCGTGGTGTTCTTCGCGCCTGAGTTCGGCGGCTACTTCCTCGAGTACAACAACTTCATCCCGGCCGATCCGCTGGTCACGCCGCTGCACATTGCGCCGGTGTGGTACTTCACGCCGTTCTATTCCATGCTGCGTGCCATCACCAGCGAGATGATGTATGCGCTGATCCTGTGCGTGTTGGCGGGTGCTGCCTTTGGTGTCTTCAAGGCCAAGCTGCCCAGCTTCGTCAAGGTGGGCATTGTGGGCGCCGCTGTGGTGGCGACCGCGCTGATGCTGGCCATTGATGCCAAGTTCTGGGGCGTGGTCGTCATGGGTGGTGCTGTGATCATCCTGTTCTTCCTGCCGTGGCTGGATTTCAGCCCCGTCAAGTCCATCCGTTACCGCCCTGACTGGCACAAGTACCTGTACGGCGTGTTCGTGATCAACTTCCTGGTGCTGGGCTACCTGGGTGTGCAGCCGCCGTCGCCCATCGGCGAGCGCGTGTCGCAAGTGGGAACGCTGTTCTACTTTGGCTTCTTCCTGCTGATGCCCTGGTGGAGCCGTCTTGGCGAGGCCAAGGCCGTGCCTGACCGCGTCACCTACGTTGCGCACTGAGCCCCGGAGACAACAACAATGAAGAAAATCATCCTCACGCTGGTGGCTGCGCTGGGTCTGGCAGCGGGTTCTGCCATGGCTGCGGGCGGTGGCATCCCTCTGGACCAAGCTCCGGGCAAGACCAACGACCTGGCCTCGCTGCAAAACGGCGCCAAGATCTTCGTCAACTACTGCCTGAACTGCCACTCGGCAGCCTTCATGCGGTTCAACCGCCTGAAAGACATTGGTCTCACCGACCAGCAGATCAAGGACAACCTGCTGTTCACCACCGACAAAGTGGGCGAAACGATGAAGGCTGCGATTGATCCCAAGCAGGCCAAGGCCTGGTTTGGTGCCAATCCCCCGGATCTGACCGTGATCGCGCGCTCGCGCGCGGGTGCGGGCGGCACGGGTGCCGACTACCTCTACACCTACCTGCGCACGTACTACCGGGACGACACCAAGCCCACGGGCTGGAACAATCTGGTGTTCCCCAATGTGGGCATGCCCCACGCATTGTGGGAGCTGCAGGGCGAGCGCCGCCCGGTGTTTGAAGAGCAGGAAAGCCACGGCCACAAGACCCAGGTCTTCAAGGGCTGGGAGCAGGTCAAGCCCGGCCTCATGACGCCGCTGCAGTACGACCAGGCCGTCGGCGATCTCGTCAACTACATGCAGTGGATGGCCGAGCCCGCGCAGAACACCCGCAAGCGCGTGGGTGTGTGGGTGCTGATCTTCCTGGGCCTTTTCACCGTCATTGCCTGGAGGCTCAACGCAGCCTTCTGGAAGGATGTGAAGTAAGCCGTTTCGCCACATCCGGCAAGGCACCCTTCGGGGTGCCATTGGTTTTTGCAGAGTGGGCGCTGTCACGCGTCCCACTCTTTTGATTTTTAGGAGCCTCCCACCATGATGGTGCTTTATTCGGGTACGACCTGTCCCTTCTCCCACCGCTGCCGTTTTGTCCTGTTCGAGAAAGGCATGGACTTTGAAATCCGCGATGTGGACCTGTACAACAAGCCCGAAGACATCAGCGTGATGAACCCCTATGGCCAGGTGCCGATCCTGGTCGAGCGCGATCTGATCCTGTACGAGTCGAACATCATCAACGAGTACATCGACGAGCGCTTCCCGCACCCTCAGCTGATGCCGGGCGACCCGGTGGACCGCGCCCGTGTGCGTCTGTTCCTGCTCAACTTCGAGAAGGAGCTGTTCGTGCACGTGAATGTGCTGGAGTCCCGCGCCACCAAGGGCAACGAGAAGGCGCTTGAAAAGGCACGGGCCCACATCCGCGACCGCCTCACGCAGCTGGCCCCCGTGTTCCTCAAGAACAAGTACATGCTGGGCGACAACTTCTCCATGCTGGACGTGGCGATTGCCCCGCTGCTGTGGCGCCTCGACTACTACGGCATCGACCTGTCGAAGAACGCAGCGCCGCTGCTGAAATATGCCGAGCGCATCTTCTCGCGCCCCGCGTACATCGAGGCGCTGACGCCTTCCGAAAAGGTCATGCGCAAGTAAGCCGGGCCTGCCCTGGTATCCAACCTTTCCTGCAGCTGCCCGAACGACTGTCCATGAACGTCCCGGAATCCACGTCCACACGCCCTTACCTCATCCGTGCCCTCTATGAGTGGTGCACCGACAACGGGCTGACACCCTATGTGGCGGTGCGGGTGGACGATTCCGTGCAGGTGCCGCGCGAATACGTCAAGGATGGCGAGATCGTGTTGAACATCAGCTTCGACGCCACCAGTGCCCTGCAACTGGGCAACGACTTCATCGAGTTCAAGGCGCGTTTCGGTGGCAAGCCGCGCGAGATCATCGTGCCGGTGGGCCGGGTCATTGCCATCTATGCGCGTGAAAACGGCCAGGGCATGGCGTTTCCACCGCCGGTCGACATGCTCGCGGGCGGCGATGCGCCTGCGGTGCCGGGGGCGCTCACGGGTGCCCTTGCGCCTGCAGAGCCCGCCACGCCGGGGGCGGACAGCCACCCCGGGGGGGGCGCAGCGCCGACTGCCGATGACCGGGTGGTGCAGCTGGTCAGCACCGAGGAGGGCCGCAAGGATGACGGCGGGGATCCACCCCGGCCGCCGCCTGCGGCAGGGGGCGCTCGCCCCTCGCTCAAGCGTGTGAAATAGCCCGTCCTTTCAAATTTGACGCCGGATTTTTCACATAGAATCTAGCGTTCGCCGGTTTAGCTCAGTTGGTAGAGCACCCGCCTTGTAAGCGGTAGGTCGTCAGTTCGATTCCGACAACCGGCACCATCTTCTCCTCTTTCCCCACGCATTCCCGGGTTCTGGCGCAGGCCGTCAGGTTTGAACTTTCAGGCGAATCGCGTTAACCTCCCACCCCCGGCTGCGCAAATGCGCCTGTAACGCAGGCAGCAGCTGGCGGATTTTTGCCGCTGCGGCATTGCTTCGCACCAGCAGGCACCAGTGGTCTCCGTCGATGGGGCCTGCCTGGACTGCGGGGCGCAGGGCTGCAGGAATCAGCAATTCAATGGCCTTGAGCCGATCACTCGATTCGCGTGTGAGCGCTGCGAGCCGTGCGAGCGTGGGAGATTCCTCGCTGGCCTGCTGCAGTGTGACGGCGTAGTGGCGGCGGTTCATGGTGTGGCGTCTTCGGGCGTGGAGAACAAGTAGTGCATTTGATTATCACGGACGCCCGACTGGCGCGCAGCCGCGCCATCCATCTGACGGGCACGCGCTTGGTCTTGGCCGGTTTGATGGTGTCGCTGTGCCTGATGCTTGTGGCGGCAAGTCTCTATCACTGGGTGTTTCTCAAGGGCGCGCGCGAGGGCTGGCCGGTGGTGGGCTCGCTGGTCCGGCTGGTGGTGAAGGATGAATTTGCCGAGCGCGACCGCTTCATGCGCGCAAACCTGGACGCCATGGCGCGGCGTGTGGGTGAAATGCAGGCACGCATGGTGCAGCTGGAGTCCCTTGGCGACCGCGTGCTGGGGCTTGCGGGCATGGCTCCCGCCGATGTCCAGAAAGTGGATGCGCGGGGCGGCGCGCTGGTGGGCGCACGCGACATGTCGATGGAGGAACTGCAGGCGACCCTGGACGAGCTGGAAAAGCTCACCCACCAGCGCGTCGACCTCATGACGGTGCTGGAGTCCCGCCTGTTCGATCAGCACATCCGCAAGAAGATGGTCCCCACCCACGCGCCGGTGACGGGGCGCACGGCCGGCTCGCCGTTCGGCTGGCGGGTGGACCCGATCACCGGGCAGTCTGCGCTGCATACGGGTCTGGACTTCCAGGCCGACACCGGCACGCCCATCCTCGCCGCAGCGGGCGGGGTGGTCGTCACCCAGGAATACCACCCTGCCTACGGCAACATGGTCGAAGTGGACCACGGCAACCAGCTCGTCACCCGCTACGCCCATGCTTCGCGCACGCTGGTCAAGCAGGGAGACATCGTGCGCCGCGGGCAGAAGATCGCGGAGGTGGGCACCACCGGGCGTTCCACCGGCCCGCATCTGCATTTCGAGGTGCTCGTTCAGGGCGTGTTTCAAGACCCGCAGAAGTTTCTGAACGCGGGCGGTGCACCCCAAGGCGCTCAAGGCGCACAGGTTGCTGCAGCCCAGCCTGCGGCCCCGCCCGGTCTGACGGTCGCGCCTGCAGCGCGCAGGTAAAATCGCGGGCTCGGCGTCCCTGGCCCGGGTTGCATGCCAAGCTTGCAATCCGCGCCGCAGGACCCACCTGAACTCAATTCATCTTAGGGATCCCGGTCGTCTGGCGCGCTGCTGCTGGCAGCGAGGCAGGCGGTCTTGTTTGCATGGCCACCAACTTCCTCACCAAACTATTCGGCAGCCGCAATGACCGGCTCCTCAAGCAGTACCGCAAGACGGTGTCCCGCATCAACGCGATGGAGCCGGACTTCGAGAAGCTGTCGGACGAGCAGCTCAAGGCCAAAACCCAGGAGTTCAAGGACCGCGTTGCCCAGGGCGAATCCCTCGACAACATCCTCCCCGAGGCGTTCGCGGTGGTGCGTGAAGGCTCCAAGCGCATCATGAAGATGCGCCACTTCGATGTGCAGCTGCTGGGTGGCATGGCGCTGCACTACGGCAAGATCGCGGAAATGCGCACGGGCGAGGGCAAGACGCTCACCGCCACGCTGCCGGTGTACCTCAACGCCCTGTCCGGCAAGGGCGTGCATGTCGTGACGGTGAACGACTACCTCGCAAGCCGTGACGCGCAGTGGATGGGGCGCCTGTACAACTTCCTGGGCCTCTCGGTGGGTATCAACCTGCCCAACATGCCCCGCGAGGAGAAGCAGGCGGCCTACCGTTCCGACATCACCTACGGAACCAACAACGAATACGGCTTCGACTACCTGCGCGACAACATGGTCTATGAAGCTGCAGACCGTGTGCAGCAGGGCCTGAATTACGCCATCGTGGACGAGGTGGACTCGATCCTGATCGACGAGGCGCGCACGCCGCTCATCATCAGCGGCCAGGCCGAAGACCACACCGCCATGTACATCGCCATGAACAAGGTGGTGCCGCTGCTGGTGCGCCAGGAAGGCGAGGCGGACCCCCGCACGGGCGAAGGCGTGATCAAGCCGGGCGATTTCACGGTGGACGAGAAGAGCCACCAGATCACACTCACCGAGCAGGGCCACGAGACTGCCGAGCGGGTGCTGGCCAGCCACGGGCTGATTGCCGAAGGCGCCTCGGTGTACGACCCGGCCAACATCACGCTGATGCACCACCTGTATGCGGCGCTCCGGGCCAACCACCTGTACCACCGCGACCAGCACTATGTGGTGCAGAACGGCGAGATCGTGATCGTCGACGAGTTCACCGGCCGCCTCATGTCGGGCCGCCGCTGGAGCGAAGGCCTGCACCAGGCCGTGGAGGCCAAGGAAGGCGTGAAGATCCAGGCCGAGAACCAGACGCTCGCGTCCATCACCTTCCAGAACTACTTCCGCCTGTACAGCAAGCTCGCCGGCATGACCGGCACGGCCGATACCGAAGCCTACGAATTCCAGGAAATCTACGGCCTGGAAACCGTGGTGATCCCGCCCAACCGCACCAGCCGCCGCGATGACCAGCTCGACCGCGTGTACAAGACCACGCGCGAGAAGTACGAAGCGGCCATCAAGGACATCCGCGAGTGCCACGAACGCGGCCAGCCCGTGCTGGTGGGCACCACGTCCATCGAAAACTCCGAAATCATCGACCAGTTGCTGATCAAGGAAGGCCTTCCCCATCAGGTGCTCAACGCGAAGCAGCATGCGCGCGAGGCCGACATCGTGGCCCAGGCTGGCCGCGAGGGCATGATCACCATTGCGACCAACATGGCGGGCCGGGGCACCGACATCGTGCTCGGCGGCAACATCGAGAAGGACGTGGCCGCCATCGAGGCCGACGAAACCCTGCCGGAGCACGAGCGTGCCGCCAAGGTGGAGGCTTTGCGTGAGCAGTGGAAGATCGACCACGAGAAGGTCAAGGCCCTGGGCGGCCTGCGCATCATTGCCACCGAGCGCCACGAGTCCCGCCGCATCGACAACCAGCTGCGCGGCCGCTCGGGCCGCCAGGGTGACCCGGGCTCTTCGCGCTTCTATCTGGGGCTGGACGACTCGCTGATGCGCATCTTTGCCGGCGAGCGCGTCAAGGCCATCATGGACCGCCTCAAGATGCCCGACGGCGAAGCCATCGAAGCCGGCATCGTGACCCGCAGCATCGAGTCCGCGCAGCGCAAGGTGGAAGCGCGCAACTTCGACATCCGCAAGCAATTGCTGGAATACGACGACGTGGCCAACGACCAGCGCAAGGTGATCTACCAGCAGCGCAACGACATTCTGGACGCGGCAGACCTCTCCGACGTCATCAAGGCGATGCGCGAAGACTGCATGACCGACCTCGTGCGTCAGTACGTGCCTGTGGAATCGGTCGAAGAGCAGTGGGACTTGCCCGGCCTGGAGAAGGTGCTCGCCGACGAGTGGCAGGTGTCCATCGCGCTGCAGCAGGAAGTGCAGGGCGCAAGCGCCATCACCGACGAAGAGATCCTTGAAAAGGTGCTGGAGGCGGCCAATGCAGCCTTTGATGTCAAGGTGGAGCAGGTCGGCCGCGAGAACTTCACGCAGTTCGAGCGCGTGGTGCTGCTGCAGAACTTTGACTCCAACTGGCGCGACCATCTCTCCGCGCTGGATTACCTGCGCCAGGGCATCCACCTGCGCGGCTACGCGCAAAAGCAGCCCAAGCAGGAATACAAGCGCGAGGCCTTCGAGCTGTTCCGCCAGCTGATCGACCAGGTCAAGAACGAAGTCACCAAGATCCTCATGACGGTGCAGGTGCAGTCGCAGGCACAGCTCGACCAGGCAGCCCAGGACATGGAAAGCCGCGCCGAGAGCATCTCCAACGTGACCTACAGCTCGCCCACCGTAACGGGCGAGGTGGAGACCACCGTGGATGCGCAGACCGTGGGCCAGCCCCTGCCCGACGGCGTGCGCGTGGGACGCAATGATCCTTGCCCCTGCGGCAGTGGCAAGAAGTACAAGCAGTGCCACGGCAAGTTGGCATGATTTGCTGATCCGCACGACACGGGCTTCGGCCCGTGTTTTCATTGGCGCGCCACGGTTTTTTGGATAATCGGCGGCAGTTTTCTTTGATGGATGCCTGCGCTGTGCTCTGCAGCCGCGAAGCATTTGACCCCTCCCTTCCCCGATAGAAAGGCCCAGCCCCATGCCTGTGAATCTTGTTGCCCCCGTTGCTGCTGATCTGAACCCCATCGCAGGCGTGCGCATTGGCGTTGCTGAAGCCGGTGTCCGCAAGGTCAACCGCAAGGACCTGACGGTGTTCCTGCTGGACGAAGGGGCCAGCGTGGCGGGCGTGTTCACCCAGAACCGTTTTTGCGCAGCGCCCGTGCAGATCAGCCGTGAACACCTCGCCGGCGGCCAGTCCATCCGCGCCATGGTCATCAACACCGGCAATGCCAACGCAGGCACGGGCGCAGATGGCCTGGCACGTGCACGATCCACCTGCGTGGCGCTGGCCCGCCAGCTCGGCGTGGCGCCCGAGCAGGTCCTGCCGTTTTCGACCGGCGTGATCATGGAGCCGCTGCCGAACGACCGCATCGAGGCCGGCCTGCCCGCTGCCATTGCCGATGCGCAGCCTGGCCACTGGGCGCGCGCCGCCGAAGGCATCATGACCACGGACACGCTGCCCAAGGCGTTTTCCGCCCAGGCGCAGGTGGGCGGCGCCACGGTGTCCATCACGGGCATCAGCAAAGGGGCGGGCATGATCCGCCCCAACATGGCCACCATGCTGGGCTTCCTGGCCACCGATGCCTGCGTTGCGCCCGGCGTGATGCAGCAACTGGCGCGGGAGCTGGCGGACGGCTCGTTCAACCGAGTGACCATCGACGGCGACACTTCGACCAACGATTCCTTCGTGGTGGTGGCGACCAACAAGGCGCAGCATGCGCCCATCACTGCGCTGGACAGTGCCGAGGGCCAGGCGCTCAAGGCGGCCATGCTGGCGGTGTCGCAGAAGCTGGCCCAGGCCATCGTGCGCGACGGCGAAGGTGCCACCAAGTTCATCACCGTGCGCGTGGAAGGCGGCAAGACGGGCGACGAATGCCGCAAGGTGGCCTATGCGATTGCCCACTCGCCACTGGTCAAGACCGCCTTCTTCGCCAGCGACCCGAACCTGGGCCGCATTCTGGCCGCCGTCGGCTATGCCGGCATTGACGACCTGGACCAGACCGGGATCGACCTCTATCTGGACGACGTGCACGTGGCCGTGCGAGGGGGGCGCAACCCTGCCTACCGCGAGGAAGACGGCCAGCGCGTGATGAAGCAAAGCGAGATCACCGTGCGCGTGTTGCTGGGCCGTGGCAGCGCGGCCGACACGGTCTGGACCTGCGATTTCAGCCACGAGTACGTCACCATCAACGCGGACTACCGTTCCTGATTGCTATATTGTTGATAGCTGATAGCGCTTATGCAGTAAGCGCTAAGGGTCAAAATGACTGAAAAACTTGAACGTCTGATGGAGAAGGCGGAGCAGCTCATGGCCCGCATCGAATCCATCCTGCCCCAGCCGCTCTCTGCGCCCGACTGGTCGGCCGCCATCGCCTGGCGCTACCGCAAGCGCAGCAGCGGCCACGGCACGCTGGAGCCCGTGCGCCACGTGGGTGCGCTGCAGCTCGATGACCTTAAGGAGATTGGGCCGCAGAAGGAAAAGATCGAGCGCAACACGCAGCAGTTCGTGGCGGGCAAGCCCGCCAACAATGTGCTGCTGACCGGCGCTCGGGGCACGGGCAAGTCCTCGCTCATCAAGGCCTGCCTCAACGCGTATGCACCGCAGGGCCTGCGCTTGATCGAGGTGGACAAGGCCGACCTGACGGACCTGCCCGACATCGTCGATGTGGTGTCCGTCCGCCCCGAAAAATTCATCGTCTTCTGCGACGACCTGAGCTTTGAGGACGGGGAGCCGGGCTACAAGGCGCTCAAGTCCATTTTGGACGGCTCGGTGGCGGCGGCCACGCCGAACGTGCTCATCTACGCCACCAGCAACCGCCGACATCTGCTGCCCGAGTACATGGCAGAAAACCTCACCTACACCCACACGCCCGATGGCGAGGTGCACCCGGGCGAGGTGGTGGAGGAGAAGATCTCGCTGTCGGAGCGCTTCGGCCTGTGGGTCAGCTTCTACCCGTTCAGCCAGGAGGAGTACCTGACCATCGTCGCGCAGTGGCTGTCGTCGCTGGGCGTGACGGCATCGGCCATCGAAGCGGCGCGGCCCGAGGCGCTGGTCTGGGCGCTGGAGCGCGGCTCGCGCAGCGGCCGTGTGGCCTACCAGTTTGCGCGCGACTACGCAGGGCGGCACGATGGCTGAGGCGGCAGCACCCGAGCGCACCCACACCGAGGTGGCCGTCGGCATCCTGCTGCGCGCCGACGGCGCCATGCTGCTGTCCACCCGCCCGCCGGGCAAGCCCTATGCCGGGTATTGGGAATTTCCGGGTGGCAAGCTGGAGGCCGGGGAGACCGTGGAGCAGGCGCTGCGCCGCGAACTCATCGAAGAGCTGGGTGTCACCATCGGTCCGGCCAGCGTCTGGAAGATCACCGAGCACGACTACCCCCACGCGCTGGTGCGCCTGCATTGGTGCAAGGTCTGGCAGTGGACGGGTGACTTCGAGATGCGCGAGGGCCAGTCCATGGCCTGGCAGCAGATGCCGCTCACCGTCTCGCCGGTGCTGCCCGGCGCCTATCCGGTACTGCGCTGGCTGGCGGAGGAGCAGGGCCTGGCGCCGGAGACGGTGCAGTCAGCTGTTGAACATCAAAAATGATAGCTACCAGTCATTGACAGGTAAGCGCTGAAGGTCATTTTGATGCATTGTTTGGGTGGGTGGCGCTGCCATACGGAGTGCGCAGCCCGCAGGCGCGAACCGGTGAACAGACGTGAACACGGGGGCGTTCGGCCCCCTCTTTCAGCGCGCTACTGCAGGCGCGGGTCGCCGTACTGCGCGTCGGCGGGTGGTGCGTCCGCAGGCATGCGGAAGTCCTCATTGGCCCAGGCCCCCAGGTCGGCCTGCTTGCAGCGCTGGCTGCAGAACGGCCGGTAGGCATTGCTGGTGGCATACACACTGTCGCCCCCACAGGCGGGGCAGGGGACGATGCGAGCGGCTGGCACGGCGCTGCCGTCCTCGGCCTTGCGGTGGTTGTCATCGCGTGGGCTTGATGCCATGGCAGCGTCCTTCTTCCATCCTTCTTCTCTTCTCGGCGGTCACCCGCATCAGGCGCACAGGGTGAGTTCGAAAGCAGCGTCTTCGGTGCAAGGGTGCAGGCGTGCGTCTTCGCCCATGCGCATGAGCCGCACGGACACGATCAGGCGGTTTCCGCTGATCTCCGGAATCACGCCCAGCGCAGGGTCGACACGCATGCGAAGAAGCTGGAACGTGCGGCCCTGCGGCAGGTTTTGCTGAAACTGCCCGCGCTCGGCCGCGACCTTCTGCGCCACGCCAGAGTCGCGCAGCAGCTTGAGCAGCAGATAGATCGACTCGGCCAGCGGTGCCAGGGTGGAGGCCCACTCCTGCAGCGCGCGCTGGCGCATCGCTGCGTCTCGGTGCTGCCAGTCGTAGTAGGCCGGCAGATCGAATCCGCAGGTGCCGCCGGGAATGCCCACGCGGCTGCGGATGCTCATCAGCCAGTCGTTTTCCGTCAGCGAATGGCCGGACTTGCCCGCCTGCGTGTTGAGCGCAGCAAAGCAGCGGTCAAGCTGAGCGATGACGGCGTCGAGCGCGGCCTCTGAGATGGATGGATTGCCCCGATAGGCGTCAAGCTGGTGCTTGTGCTTTTCGATGTCCTTGAGGACGTCCGCCTTCAGGTCGGCACGCGCGGCCACGTCCATGATCTCGAAGATCGTGACCAGCGCGAAATGGTGGTCCAGGGCATGCGTGCGGGGGATCAGCTCGCCGAGCCGGCGGAACAGCTGCTCAAGCCGCAGATAGGTTCTGAGACGTTCGTTGAAGGGATATTCGTAAAGGATCACGCTGGCGGGTTCCTGGGCTCAGGGCGGTTCTGACGCCGGTGGCGCACGGCATGGGACGAAAGCCCAATCGGTATCCCGTGCATCATAGCCCGAACAGCGCGCCGGCCTGCCGCGCGCGGGCCTGCAACTCATCGAGCGTGCAGTCGGCGTCGTTCACGATCACCACATCGGCCACGGCGCGGCGCGCGGAGCGCGTGGCCTGCGAGGCGATGATGCCCCGCACGGCATCGGGCGCCAGCCCGCTGCGGCGCACCACCCTGTCGATCTGGGTGGCTTGCGAACAGTCCACCACCACCACGGCGTCCAGACGCCTTGACCACCGGGCCGATTCTGCGAGCAACGGCACATCGAAGACGATCAGCGCCGCGCCCGACTCTGCAGCGCGCTGCGCGGCCAGATCGCTGTGCAGCGTGACCAGCGGGTGAACGATGGCCTCCAGCTGCGCGCGCGCATCGGGCTGGCTGAAGGCCAGAGCCCGCATCCGGCTGCGGTCGAGCGCGCCCGAGGCGTCCACGTACGCGTCACCGAACGCTGAGCGGATCGCAGGCATGGCGTCTCCGTTCGGCCCGGTCACGCTGCGGGCGATCTGGTCAGAATCGACCAGCACGGCGCCCTGCGCCGCGAGCATTCCGCCCACTGTGCTCTTGCCGCTGCCGATGCCGCCGGTCAGGCCCACGCGCCAGGGGCTGTGCCGTTTAGGAAGGAAGGTAGCCACTTCGGAACCAGGTTGCGCGCGGAGAAAGGCGGAGGGGAGTGGAGGGGGGTGGAGGCAGGGTCAGAGGCCAAAGAGCCGCAGCACCGTGTCGAGAATCGCCTGCGGTCCCAGGATCATGGCCGTGAAACCTGCGCCCACGAGAAACGGCCCGAACGGCACATAGCCTCCCTCGCGCAGGCTGCTGAAGATCTTCATGGCAATGCCCACCACGGCGCCGATCACCGATGACATCAGGATGATCGGAACCAGAGCCTGCCAGCCGAACCAGGCACCGAGCGCGGCAAACAGCTTGAAGTCGCCGTAGCCCATGCCCTCCTTGCCCGTGACCAGCTTGAAGCCCCAGTAGACCATCCACAACGAGACATATCCGGCAGCCGCGCCCAGCACGGAAGCTTGCAGCGGCACCGCCGTCCAGTGCAGCGCAGAGGCCAGCAAGCCGCCCCACAGCAGCGGCAGCGTGATGTCGTCCGGCAGCAGCGTGGTGTCCCAGTCGATGAACGCCAGGGCGATCATCGCCGCCGAGAAAAGGCACCATGCGGCTGCAGTGGAGGTGAAGCCCCAGCGCTGAATGCACCAGAAGAACAAGGCTCCGGTCGCCAGTTCCACCAACGGGTAGCGGGGGCTGATCCGCGCCTTGCAGGCGGAGCACCGGCCCAGCAGGAACAGGTAGCTCACGACGGGAATGTTTTCATGCCACCGCACCATGTGCCCACAGTGCTGGCAACGCGACCGAGGAACCATGAGGTTGAACGGCTCGGGCGCTGCGGCGGGCTCGCGGCCTGCCTGCGCGGCCTGGAAGGCTTCCGCCTCCATCGCCCATTGCCGCTCCATGATCTTGGGCAGGCGGTAGATCACCACGTTCAGAAAGCTGCCGATCAAAAGCCCGAAGACGCCGCCCAGAGCGGCGTTGACCCAGACATCGGGCCCCATTACACAACCTGGCCGAGCTTGAAGATGGGCAGGTACATCGACACCACGATGCCACCGATCAGCGTGCCGAGAAACACGATGATGATGGGCTCCATCAGGCTGGACAGGCCGGCCACCATTTCGTCCACCTCGCCTTCGTAGAAATCAGCGGCCTTGCCCAGCATGTGGTCGATGGAGCCCGACTCTTCGCCAATCGCGCACATCTGCAGCACCATCGATGGAAACACGTTGGCATTGCCCATGGCGGCCGTCAGGCTGGTGCCCGTGGACACCTCCTGCTGGATTTTTTCGGTGGCCATCGAATACACAGAGTTACCGGATGCGCCGCCCACGGAATCGAGCGCCTCCACCAGCGGCACCCCGGCGGCAAACATGGTGGACAGGGTGCGGGTCCATCGCGCCACGCAGGATTTTTCGATCAGCACACCGAAGATCGGCACCTTGAGCAGGAGCCGGTCCATGAACATCTGCATTTTTTCATTGCGTTTCCACGCCTGCATGAAGAAATAAAACGCTCCGCCAATGCCGCCAAAAATCAGCCACCACCATTTCACGAAAATCTCGCTGACAGCCATCACGAACAGCGTGGGCGCAGGAAGGTCGGCGCCAAAAGAGGTGAAAACCTCCTTGAAGGCGGGGATCACGAAAATCATGATCACGGCCACCACCACAAAGGCCACAATGATCACGGAGATGGGATACATCAATGCTGACCGGATCTTGGACTTGATCGCCTCGGTTTTTTCCATGTAGGTGGCCAGGCGGTCGAGCAAGGCTTCCAGAATACCGGCCGCTTCCCCTGCCTCCACCAGGTTGCAATAGAGGCTGTCGAAATACATCGGATGCTTGCGAAACGCTGCATTCAGCGAGGTACCGGTTTCCACATCCGTGCGAATGTCGTTGAGCAGCTTGGTGACACTGGCGTTGGTATTGCCGCGCCCAACGATGTCAAACGACTGCAGCAGCGGCACACCGGCCTTCATCATCGTCGCCAGCTGCCGGGTGAAAAGCGCAATATCTTTGGGCTTGATTTTCTTGCCGGACCGCATCCGGCGTTTCTTGATTTTGGTGGGGAAAACCCCTTGGCGACGCAGGGTGGCCTGAACCTGGTTTTCGCCAGAGGCCCGGACTTCGCCGCGCACGATCTTCCCGTTGCGGTCCTTGCCTTCCCACTCAAAAACAAAGTCTTTGATGTCTCTAGATGCTGCGGTCGCCATACTAATCCCTCAAGAGCATTATTCGTTGGTGACTGCCAACACTTCCTCCAGGGAAGTCAGTCCCATCTTGGCTTTGTACAAGCCCGATTCGCGCAAGGATCTCACGCCTTCCGCCTTGGCCTGCTCGGCAATTTCCAGTGCGCTGCCGTCGCGCAGGATGATGCGCTGAATGTCCTCGGACACGGGCATCACCTGATAGATACCAACGCGGCCCTTGTAGCCGTTGTTGCACGCCGAGCATCCGACCGGGCGGTAGGTGACCCAGGAGCCATCCAGCTCCTCGTCGGAATAACCCGCGTCCAGCAATGCCTCGTGGGGGATGTCTGCCGGTGCCTTGCACACAGGGCACAGGCGGCGCGCAAGCCGCTGGGCCGTGATCAGGATCACGCTGGAAGCAATGTTGAAGGGCGCGATCCCCATGTTGCGCATGCGCGTGAGCGTCGTTGGCGCATCGTTGGTGTGTAGCGTAGACAGCACCAGGTGGCCCGTTTGTGCCGCCTTGATGGAAATGTCGGCGGTCTCCAGATCGCGAATTTCGCCCACCATGATGATGTCAGGATCTTGCCGAAGGAACGATTTCAGTGCCACGGCGAAGGTCAGCCCGGCCTTTTCATTCACATTGACCTGATTCACACCCGGCAGGTTGATTTCGGACGGGTCTTCTGCCGTGGCGATATTGACGCCCGGTTTGTTGAGAAGGTTCAGGCAGGTGTACAGGGACACCGTCTTGCCGGACCCTGTGGGGCCCGTCACCAGAATCATTCCATAGGGCCGGCCAATCGCCTGCAGCAGGCGTTCTTTCTCGATGGGCTCATATCCCAGTGCATCGATACCCAGTTTTGCACTGCTGGGGTCGAGAATACGGATAACGATTTTCTCGCCGAACAAGGTGGGCAGCGTGCTGACCCGAAAGTCGATCACCCGGTCCGGCCCAACCTTGAGCTTCATGCGCCCATCCTGGGGAATCCGCTTTTCAGAGATATCCAGGCGAGAAATCACCTTGATGCGCGAAGCGAGCTTGTCCTTGATCGCAATGGGCGGCGAAGCAATTTCACGCAATTCGCCGTCAATCCGGAAGCGGACACGGTACTGGTGTTCGTAAGGTTCAAAATGCAGGTCCGATGCCCGCATATTGAATGCGTCAAGAAGCATCTTGTGCAGGAACTTGACGATCGGGGCGTCTTCAACATCGGCCGCACCAGTGTCGTTGGATTCCGGGGCTTCTTCGACGGGCACGTCATCGAAATCGAAATCCCCACCTCCACCAGAAAATGTATCGAGCGTTTCGCTAGCGGATTTGGTGGTGGCTTCCACCAGTTTGCTGAGCTTGTCATACTCCGCGATAATCCAATCCACGCCCATCTGGGTGGTGAACTTGATTTTCTCAGCAGCTTCTTGGTCGGTGGGGTCTGCCGTGGCGACAATCAGGCGATTATTGCGCTTGTTGAGAACCACCACGCGGTATGCTTGGCATATTTTCGCGTCCAGCAATTCCTTCGGAAGGCGAAGCGGATCTATCGCGTCCAAATCCAGAAGCGGCGCACCAAAAACGGCAGACACCGTATGGGCCAAATCGGCAGCGGATACGGCTCCCGAACCCGTCAGTTCGGCGATAAAGCTGGTGCGGCCAATTTGTGATTTTTTGTAAATGTCCTCGGCCGACTTCTGCGTCAGCTTGCCGGCGGACATCAATGCCCGGCCCAAACCGGGCAGGGCGACCGCAGAAGCTTCTTTGGGGACAGTATCAACAGCGGCCATGTAACCGGTAATGTGTTAGGTTTGGAAAAGAAACCATCCTATCATCACCCATCGCCCGAGGGCTGTACAGCGCTTGATATTGGCAACTGCACCACAAAGGAGTGGCATTTGCCGATCTGCTGTTAATTTTCTGGTCGGGGTGAGAGGATTCGAACCTCCGGCCTCTACGTCCCGAACGTAGCGCTCTACCAGGCTAAGCTACACCCCGATGGTGCTCGCGAGTAGCGTCAGTGGCGCCGCGCGAGTAGTTGACTCGCCAATTCTAGCAACGCGGTGGTGTAGGCATTGGGTGGCAGTTGCTCTGCGGCGGCCATGGCCCGCCGGGCTTCTGCGTGAGCGGCTGCGCGTGTGATTTCCAGCGCACCCGTTGCGCGCACGATTTCCACGATGGCCGCGAGCTGGTCGGTCGATCCCTCCTCGATGGCCTGGCGCACCGTGTGGGCCTGCTCGGGCGTCCCGCGCTGCATCGCTGCAATCAGGGGTAGGGTGGATTTGCCTTCGCGCAGGTCATCGCCCAGGTTCTTGCCCATTTCGGCGGCGTCGCCGTCGTAGTCGAGTACATCGTCGATGATCTGGAATGCCGTGCCCAGGGCCTGGCCGTAGATGGCGCAGGTTTCTTCCAGCGCTGCGGGTGCGTCCGCAAGAACGGCGCCCAGGCGTGCGCTGGCCTCGAACAGTTTGGCGGTCTTGGAGCGGATGACGCGCAGATAGCCCGCTTCGTCCAGCGAGGCATCGTGCATGTTCATCAACTGAAGCACCTCTCCTTCGGCGATCACGTTGGTGGCCTCCGAGAGAATTTCCATGATGCGCATGCTTCCGGCTTCGACCATCATCTGGAAGGAGCGGGTATGCAGAAAGTCGCCCACGAGCACGCTGGCAGGATTGCCGAAGGTTTCGTTGGCTGTCGGCCGGCCGCGGCGCAGGGTGGACGCGTCCACCACATCGTCGTGGAGCAGCGTGGCCGTGTGGATGAGTTCCACCACCGCCGCCAGGCTGTGGTGATGCCGGCCCTGGTAGCCGAGAGCGCCGCACACGAGCAAGAGCAGAGCCGGGCGCAGGCGCTTGCCTCCTGCGGCGATGATGTACTGGGATATCTGCGCCACCAGGGGCACGCTGGACGTCAGGCGCTGACCGATGACCTTGTCAACCTCGTGCATGTCGTGCGCGACGAGTGCGAGGGGCGATGCTGGGGGGGCGGATTGGTCGGTCAAGATGTGGTGATCTGGAGATCGCAGAAACTGCCCGGATTATAGGAACGCCAAGAGCGCTGCCAGCGCGCGCAAGGGCGGGTCGGTACGCGCGGGTGGAGGGGGTGGTGCGATGGCCGGTCTTGGGCTATAATCGCGGGCTCTGCGGAAATCCGTCTGCAGAACTCATATCAAGAGGTCAACATGTACGCGGTCATAAAAACCGGCGGCAAGCAGTATCGCGTTGCTTCCGGCGAAAAAATCAAAGTAGAACAGATTGCTGCGGACGTAGGCCAGGAGATCGTGATCGACCAGGTTCTGGCTGTCGGCAACGGCGCTGAACTCAAGGTGGGCACGCCCCTGGTGTCCGGCGCAACTGTGAAAGCCACTGTGGTGGCGCACGGCAAGCACGACAAGGTGCGCATCTTCAAGATGCGCCGTCGCAAGCACTATCAGAAACGCCAAGGCCATCGCCAGCAGTTCACCGAACTGCAAATCGGTGCGATCGCTGGTTAATCGAAGGAGCTAGTCATGGCACAGAAAAAAGGCGGCGGCTCTACGCGAAACGGACGCGACTCCAAGCCAAAGATGCTGGGTGTGAAGGCGTTCGGTGGTGAACTGATCAGCGCAGGCTCCATCATCGTGCGCCAGCGTGGCACGCGTTTCCACCCCGGCAGCAATGTCGGCGTGGGCAAGGACCACACGCTGTTCGCCCTGGTGGACGGCCATGTGTCGTTCGGCACCAAGGGCGCATTGGCCAAGCACACGGTCAATGTGACGCCCGCCTGAGGCTCGTCCTCGGCAACCCACCAAGCCCCGCTTTGCCGGGGCTTTGTTGTTTGGTCGGTACGATGCTGGCTTTGTTTGCCACATTGTCGCCGCCGCACCACATGCGCATGGACTGCGCCTCCCGGCTTGGGTCCGCCTGCTTGCGGGTGGCGCCGCCACCCGAAGGACGGACGCCTCCACGCCGTGCCATTTTGTAAACTGGATACCCCATGAAGTTCGTCGATGAAGCCTTTATTGACATTGCTGCCGGTGACGGCGGCAATGGCTGCGTGTCGTTCCGGCACGAAAAATACAAGGAATTCGGCGGACCCAACGGAGGGGATGGCGGGCGCGGAGGGCATGTGTTCGCCGTGGCCGATCCGAATCTGAACACGCTGGTGGATTACCGCTATTCGCGCCGCCACGAAGCCAAGCGCGGCGAGCATGGCATGGGCTCGGACATGTTCGGCGCCGCCGGGGCCGACATCACGCTCAAGATGCCGGTGGGCACCATCATCACCGACGCCGAAACGGGTGAGGTGCTTTATGAGCTGTTGACCCCCGGTGAGGTCATCACCATCGCCAAGGGCGGGGATGGCGGCTTTGGCAATCTGCGTTTCAAGAGCGCCATCAACCGCGCGCCTCGCCAGAAGACGCCCGGCTGGCCGGGCGAGAAGAAGAATCTCAAGCTGGAGCTCAAGGTGCTGGCCGATGTGGGCCTGCTCGGCATGCCCAATGCGGGCAAGTCCACCTTCATCACGGCGGTTTCCAACGCCCGGCCCAAGATTGCCGATTACCCTTTCACCACCTTGCACCCCAACCTGGGTGTGGTGCGCGTGGGGCCGGAGCAAAGTTTCGTGGTGGCCGATATTCCGGGGTTGATCGAAGGCGCCTCCGAAGGCGCGGGTCTCGGCCATCAGTTCCTGCGCCACCTGCAGCGCACGCGGCTGCTGCTGCACATCGTGGATCTGGCGCCTTTTGACGACAGTGTGGATCCGGTGGAGCAGGCCAAGGCCATCGTCAACGAGTTGAAGAAGTACGACCAGGCGCTTTACAGCAAGCCACGCTGGCTGGTGCTCAACAAGCTGGACATGATTCCGGCCGAAGAACGTGAGGCCAGGGCCAAGGATTTTGTGAAGCGCTTCAAGTGGAAGGGGCCGGTCTTCGAGATTTCCGCACTCACCCGCGAGGGCTGCGAGCCGCTGATCCATGCGATCTACCAGCATGTGCAGGCCGAGCAGCGCGTGGAGAACGAACCCATCGAGGTGGATCCGCGCTTTGCGGGCGATGCGCCGGCCTGACCAGGTGGCGTCGCTAGCTTTGTATTGATTGCTATTTTATTTATAGCTGTTAGGGCTTATCCAATAAGCGCTAAGGGCCTAAAACACTGAAAAATGGTTTCCAGCGTATTGCGAGATGCCCGGCGCATCGTGGTCAAAGTCGGCTCCAGCCTTGTCACCAACGAAGGCCGGGGCCTGGATGAAACGGCCATCGGCGAGTGGAGCCGTCAGCTCGCGGCGCTGGTGCGAGGCGAAGGAGGCGTGCGCCGCGAGGTGATCATGGTGTCCAGCGGTGCCATCGCAGAGGGCATGAAGCGCCTGGGCTGGACGAGCCGCCCGCATGAGGTTCATGAACTGCAGGCGGCCGCCGCTGTCGGGCAGATGGGCCTGGCCCAGATGTACGAGACCAAGCTGCGCGAGCAGGGCATGGGCAGCGCACAGGTGCTGCTCACCCATGCCGATCTTGCCGACCGCGAGCGCTACCTGAACGCGCGCTCGACCCTGCTCACGCTGCTGCGCCTGGGCGTGGTGCCCGTCATCAACGAGAACGATACGGTGGTCAACGACGAGATCAAGTTTGGCGACAACGACACGCTGGGTGCTTTGGTGGCCAATCTCGTCGAAGCCGATGCGCTGATCATTCTTACCGACCAGAAGGGTCTGTACACCGCCGACCCCCGCCGAGACCCGGCAGCCCAGTTCGTGCACGAAGCCCGGGCGGGCGACCCCGCGCTGGAAGCCATGGCGGGGGGTGCAGGCTCCAGCATCGGCAAGGGCGGCATGATTACCAAGATCCTGGCCGCCAAGCGCGCTGCGGGCTCAGGGGCTTCCACCGTGATCGCATGGGGGCGCGAGCCGCATGTGCTGCTCAGCCTGGTGCGCGGCGAAGCCATCGGCACGCTGCTTGTGGCGCCCACGCAGAAGAAACAGGCCCGCAAGCAGTGGATGGCCGATCATCTGCAAATGCGGGGCGCGGTGGTGGTGGACGCTGGGGCTGCGGCCAAGGTGCGCGACGAGGGCAAGAGCCTCCTGCCGATCGGCATGACGGCCGTGGAGGGTGATTTCTCGCGGGGTGACGTGATCGCCATCCGCGACCCGGAGGGGGGGGAAATTGCCCGAGGCCTGGCCAACTATGCTGCGGCCGAAGCCCGCCGCCTGTGTCGCAAGCCGTCTGCCGAGTTCGAGGCGTTGCTCGGCTATGTGGCGGAGCCGGAGATGGTGCACCGAGACAACTTGGTGCTCACTGCGCGGGCATAGGAATCCGCGTCGACCGGTAAAAGCAAAAACGCCTGCATTGCTGCAGGCGTTTTGGTATGTGAGCTAGCTTGTGGACGTGCCGGAAGGAAGCCCGTCCAGCTCGCCGGGCATGCTGTTTTGCGGGTCGGGGTCGAAGCTGGCGCCGGGGGGCAGCTCCATGCCGGGGTTCGTCAGCAGGCTGCCGGTGCGATACAGGCTGCCCGCCTGCTCGCCCTCCCGGGTGCGCATGCCGCTGCGCAGGTACCGGTTGCGCTGTTCGTGGCGAGGAAGGAAGCGGGCCAGTTCCGTGAGGGCCATTTCATACACGCCCCGCTTGAACTCCACCACCACGTCCAGCGGCACCCAGTAGTCATTCCAGCGCCATGCGTCGAACTCGGGGTGGTTGGTGGCACGCAGGTTCAGGTCCCAGTCGTGTCCCACCAGTTGAAGCAGATACCAGATCTGTTTCTGGCCCTTGTAGTGTCCGCGTGCGTCGCGGCGGATGTACCGGTCAGGCACCTCATAGCGCAACCAGTCCCGTGTGCGGGCCACCACGCGTACGTGATTGGGCAATAATCCCACCTCTTCATGCAGTTCGCGGAACATGGCCTGCTCGGGGGTTTCGCCCCGGTCAATGCCACCCTGCGGAAACTGCCAGCTGTGGGTGCGTATGCGCTTGCCCCAGAACACCTGGTTTTTCTGGTTGAGCAGGATGATGCCGACGTTCGGCCGAAAGCCGTCCCGGTCAAGCATAATCAAACCCCAAATTTTTAAACTGCGTCCATTATGCACGGCGCCTAGCGTGCGGCAAGTGGGCCGGTTCGTTTCGCCTGAAATCGCCCGATGAAAGCCTCGCAATTCTTTATCTCCACCCTCAAGGAAGCTCCCGCCGATGCGGAGGTGGTCAGCCACAAACTGATGACACGTGCGGGCCTGATCAAGAAGCTGGGCGCTGGCATCTACAACTACATGCCCATGGGGCTGCGCGTGATCCGCAAGGTGGAAGCGATTGTGCGCGAGGAAATGAACCGGGCAGGCGCCGTCGAGCTGACCATGCCCGTGGTCCAGCCGGCCGAGCTGTGGCAGGAGACAGGCCGCTTTGACAAGATGGGCCCGGAGTTGCTGCGCATCCAGGACCGTCATGGGCGCGACTTCATCGTGCAGCCCACCAGCGAGGAAGTGATCACTGACATTGCTCGCCAGGAGCTGAAAAGCTACAAGCAGCTGCCCAAGAACTTCTACCAGATCCAGACCAAGTTCCGTGACGAGCGCCGCCCCCGTTTTGGCCTGATGCGCGGCCGTGAATTCGTCATGAAGGACGCCTACAGCTTTGACAAGGACCAAGCGGCCGCGAAGGCGAGCTACCAGGTCATGGCCCAGGCCTACCGCAGGATTTTTGACCGCTTCGGTCTCACCTACCGCGCCGTGGCGGCCGACAGTGGGGCCATCGGGGGCGACCTGTCGGAGGAGTTCCAGGTGATTGCCGCCACGGGCGAAGACGCCATCGTCTACTGCCCCGGCAGCGACTACGCCGCCAACATGGAAAAGGCCGAGGCGCTGGCGCCTGCGGGTCCGCGCCCCGCCGCCACGCAGCCGATGACCCGGACCGCCACACCGGGCAAGGCCACCTGCGCCGACGTTGCCGAATTGCTGGGTGTGCCTCTGAACACCACGGTGAAGTCGCTGGTGCTGGCAACCGATGAGATCAACGAGGCCGGTGAAGCCGTGAAGACCCAGGTCTGGCTGGTCCTGCTGCGCGGCGACCACGACATGAACGAGATCAAGGTCGGCAAGGTGCCGGGCCTTGCAGGATTTCGCTTTGCCACATTGGGTGAAATCGAGGACCATTTCGGCTGCAAGCCCGGATACCTGGGGCCCATCGGGCTGAAGAAGCCACTCAAGATCGTGGTCGATCGCGAGGTGGCGGTCATGGCCGACTGGATCTGCGGCGCCAACGAGGTGGACTTTCACATCACCGGCGTCAACTGGGGCCGAGACCTGCCCGAGCCCGACGCCATTGCCGATCTGCGCAACGTGGTGGCGGGCGACCTGTCGCCCGACGGCAAGGGGGAACTGGCGATCGAGCGCGGCATCGAAGTGGGCCACGTCTTCTACCTGGGTACCAAGTACAGCCGAGCCATGAACGCCACCTTCCTTGACGAGACCGGAAAGCCGCAGCCGCTGGAGATGGGCTGCTATGGCATCGGCATCACCCGCCTGCCGGCTGCGGCCATCGAGCAGAACCACGATGAGCGCGGCATCATCTGGCCCGATGCCATTGCCCCGTTCACCGTGGTGGTCTGCCCGGTGGGCATGGACCGCAGCGAAGTGGTCAAGGCCACGGCCGAACAGCTGTATGCCGATCTTCTGGCTGCCGGTGTGGACGTGATCCTGGACGACCGCGGCGAGCGCCCCGGCGCCATGTTTGCCGACTGGGAACTGATTGGCGTGCCTCACCGCGTGACGATCGGCGACAAGAGCCTGAAAGAAGGGGTGGTGGAATACCAGCACCGCCGCGACAGTGCTGCGACCAAGGTCGCGGTGAGCGACATCCTGGCCCACGTCAAGGGCCGCATGCTGGCATGAGTCGGTCCACGCTCTCCATCTTCCGCACCGGAATGCCTGGCGCAGACCGGCCTGCGGGGATGTCGCGGCGTGGGGCGCTCGGCGCCGTGTCGATGCTGGCCGCGCCCGCATCGTGGCTGGCTGCACCCCAGCTCGCCCATGCGGGCGGGCAGCTCGAAGAGCCGCTGATGGATTCCGTGCGCACGGCCCTGAGTTCGGCCATCGCCAACCAGGCGCCTCCCGAGCCCGAGTTCTTCACCACCGAGGCCCGGCTGCACTACCTGCGCTGGCTGGGCACGCAGAGCGACCGGCTGCGCCGCCGAAAGCCGGACTGGGAAGTGCGGCGCGATTTCCTGCAGACGGTCTGGTACGAGTCCAAACGCGCCGGGCTAGACGTGTCCCTGGTGCTCGGCTTGATCCAGGTGGAAAGCGCGTTCCGCAAGTTTGCGGTCTCCAGCGTGGGGGCGCGGGGCTACATGCAGGTCATGCCGTTCTGGACGCGCGTGATCGGCGATGGCGATCCGGGCAAGCTGTTCCACCTGCAGACCAACTTGCGGTTTGGCTGCGTGATTTTGCGCCACTACATCGACCGGGAGCGCGGAGACCTCTTCATGGCCCTGGGCCGCTACAACGGCAGCCGGGGCAGGTCGCCTTACCCCGATGCCGTTTTTGCCGCCCAGCGCAACTGGCTGTTTGCCGAAAAGCCGCAGTCGCCTGCGCCGCCTGCGAACCCCCTGGTGGCCACGGGACCCGCAGCGTCTTGATGGTGGAGGGCGGCGGGCAGCAGCGGGGCCAGTTGGCCTGCCGTGCCGATCCGCAGGCCCGGCTTGCGTTCAGGCAGCCCCCGCAGCCCCTGCAGACCCTGCTGAACCCGCAGAAGCAGCCCCCAGCGGCGCGGCCGCGTCGCCACTGCCCGTGGCGCCGATGCGCGACACCATGACCTGGTCGATGCGATAGCTGTCCACGTCCAGCACCTCGAACTTGTAGCCGCCCCAGCTCACGCTGTCGGTGCGGCGCGGCACGCGGCGCAGCATCACCATCAGGAAGCCGGCCAGCGTTTCGTACTCCTCTGCGTGCGGCAACTCGCCCAGCGAGAGGGCATGCAGCACATCGGTGATGGGGGTCACGCCGTCGATGAGCCAGGAGTTTTCGTCCCGGCGCACGATCTGTTCCTCGTCGGCGGGGCCCACCAGGTCGCCCATCACCGTGCTCATCACATCGTTGAGCGTGACCACGCCCACGACCAGGCTGTACTCGTTGACGATCACCGCGAAGTCTTCGTGCACCTGCCGGAACTGCTCCAGCACCTCCGACAGCGTGAGCCGGTCGGGCACGACCAGCACCTTGCGCACCAGGCTGTCGTCGGCCAGCGAGATCGGCTGGTTGTTCAGCACGCGCTGAAACAAGTCCTTCGCATCCACATAGCCCACCACGTGGTCGATGTCGCCTTCGCAGACCGGGTACGTGGAAAACGGCTCGGCGGCAATGCGCAGCCGAATCACCTCGTCCGGCTCGTCGCGCAGGAAGAAGGCCACCCGGTCGCGGGGCGACATGGCGCTGGAGACGGTGCGCGTGTCCAGTTCGAACACATTGGTGATCACCTGCTGCTCGCGCGCTGCCAGCACGCCCGCGCGGGCGCCCGCTTCCATCATGGCCAGGATGTCGTCCGAGGTGATGCGCTCGTCCCGCAAAGACGACAGCCCCAGCATGCGAAAGAGCGCATCGGCGCCCCGGCTGTAGAGCCACACCAGCGGACGCAGTAGCGCCATCACAAACGCCATGGGCCGCGCCAGGCTCACCGCAATGCGCTCGGGCTCCGCCATGCCCAGGCGCTTGGGGAACAGGTCGGCGAACAGGATGAACAGCGACGTGAGAATGGTGAACGAGGCGAGAAAGCCCACGGTCTGCGCCGTCGACGCCTCCAGCCACAGCTCCAGCAGCACCGTGAAGTGGGGGCTGAGCGCGCCTTCACCCACGATGCCGCCGAGGATGGCCACGGCGTTCTGGCCGACCTGGACCACGGTGAAATAGTCGCCCGGCTGCTCCTGCACGCGCAGCACGCGGTCTGCCCGCGCATCGCCTTCGTCGGCCATCTGGCGCAGGCGTAAACGCCGCGCAGCCGCCAGCGATATCTCGGCCATCGAGAAAAAAGCGCTGGCTGCAATCAGCAGCACGATGACGAAAAGACTTTGGGACAGGGTCATGGGGGCGTCAGGGCGTGGCGCCAGGGCACGCAGGTCTACGAGATGTCGGGGCAGCGGAAGGCAGATGGCCTGCAGCGCACGGTCCACCGGTCTTGGGGGGGGTCGCCCTCCGTGCCCAGGGGCTTGTCACCACCGGGCTTTCGGCAGGCCGCGCGACGCTGGCTTTTGGGGCGGTGCGCTTCATGCCTGTGCCTTCTGCCGCCCAGGCGCCTGGCAAGTGTATCTGTGCCGACGGCATCCGAGAGCGGTGGCGGGGGCCGCCGTGGCCCCGCAGGTGGGCGGGGTGACCGGGCGCCCGGCTACTGAACAAACCCGATGCGGCCCCGCGCCGACGCAGCCTTGGGCAGGTCGCTCACTTCCACGGTGGAGCGGCGGTCCAGGCGCGCATTGCCAAAGCCCGTCATCAAGGCGCGCCGCATTTCGCGGGGCGGCATCTGCGCCAGCAGGTCCAGCACATCGGCCAGAGGCTCCGGATCCAGCAGTCGCCCCCAGTCGTGGCCGGCGCGGATCCCCAGGTACAGGTTGCGTGCAATGCTGCGCGCCTGATTCGGCGTGGGGGCCTCCACCTCGAACACGTTCATGCGGTTGAGGATGGGGTCGGGAATGCCGCGGCTGTCGTTGGCCGTGGTGATCCAGATCACCTGGCTCGCGTCGATGGCCACCTCGGCAAACTCGTCGGTAAAGCTCTGTGCCGTGTCGTGCTCCAGCAGGCTGTACAGCGCGCCCAGCGGGTCATATTGCGCGTCGGTGCTGGCCTTGTCGATCTCGTCCACCACGATCACGGGGTTGGCGTATTCGCCCTCCACCAGGGCCTCGAACACCTTGCCGGGCCGCGCGCCCTTCCATTGCGCCGACGAGCCCGACAGCAGCCATCCGGCCGTCATCGAGCTCATGGGCAGCAGGTTCATGCCGGTGCCCAGCAGCTCGGCCAGGTGGCGCGCAAAGTGGGTCTTGCCGATGCCCGGCGGGCCCAGCAGCAGCATGGGCGTCACCTCCAGGCCGTCGCAGCTGTCCTGCGCCAGCGCCACGTGGCGCTTCACGTCGTCCAGCACCTCGGTGAAGTTGGGCAGCTGCTCGTACAGGCTGGCCATGTCCGGCACGCCCGAGGGCTTGACCTGGAACCGTTCGGGGCCGCGCTCCAGCATGCGCTCATAGACCGCGCGCAGGTTGTCGTAATCGCGCTGGCTGCCGGCCTCCTGCAGGCGGGACAGCTTGCGCTCCACGTCGCCCGGGTGGAACACGTTGCGCATCTGCGCCACCGGAAGGCGCAGGGCAGGGGCTTGGGGAACAAGGCTATGGCGGGTCATTGCATGCTCTCCTTTGGCGTGAAGTCAGGTCACGCAATCATTCAAGCACACAACGTGCCCGCCGCAACATCGGAAAAATCCGCGTTTTGCGCGGCTGTTGCACCCATGCCATAGGCGGCGGGCAGAAGCAGAAAGGCCGCCCAGCGGGCGGCCTTGGCATGCAACTAGAGCGCGGCGGGATCAGCCTTCGGTGCCCAGCACCTGCTTGAGCTCGCCCGACTCGTACATTTCCATCATGATGTCCGAGCCGCCGATGAATTCACCCTTCACGTACAGCTGGGGAATGGTGGGCCAGTTGCTGTATTCCTTGATGCCCTGGCGGATCTCGTCATCCTCCAGCACGTTGACGGTGACCACGCTCTTGGGGTCCACGCCGCTGGCCTTCAGGATCTGGATGGCGCGGCCCGAAAAGCCGCACATGGGGAAACTCGCGCTGCCCTTCATGAACAGCAGGATGTCGCTGGATTTGACGAGGGCGTCGATGCGTTGTTGGGTGTCGCTCATGGGGTGTTCGTAAGTTGGAAGCGCAGATAGCCTGCATTATCCCAGTTTGACGCTGGCCCCGCGTGTCCTCATCGGCCTGTCAACTTTCGTATGGCGGATTCCAGTTGGCCCACTGCAGCCGATTCCGTCTCTACCTTCTTCAGCAGGGCGTTGACCTTGTTCAGGCTGGCCTGGCTGCGCGCCTCGACGGTGGAGCCGGCGATCGTCACCTCATTGGGGTGCGTTTCCACGTAGGTGAGGAGTTCCAAGAAGGCGCCCAGCATGCCCCGCGTGGCCGGCAGCAGCTGCAGCATCAGCCCGGCGGGCTGCGCGACGAGCTTGTCGAACGCCGCGTCGTAGACGGCACGCAAGTCGTCGGGCTGGCTCAGGGCGGTTTTGGCGGCCGTGGCGCGGTCCAGTGCGGCCTTCACGTCTTGCGCGGCCTGGGGCAGGTGGTCGCGCAGCTCGCCGGCTTCCTTGCGCTTGGCCATCAACTGGGACAGCGAGCGCGTGTGCTCCAGGCGGGCCATCATCGCGGTGAACGGGGCGTCGCTCATCTCCTTGTTGAAGCCGGTGATGATGTCGTAGTGGGCTGCGTAGCGACCGACCGCCTTGCGCTGCTCCTCATTGAGCTTGGGGATGGAGGCGCGCTGACGGTTGAGCACGCGGGTCTGCAGGAATTCAATGAAGGCCTTGCGCTCGCGGGGCTCGGCGCTGCAACCGGCCAGGGTCCAGGCGGTGCCCAAGGTGCCCACGGAAAGGGCACCCAGACGTTGGAGTGCCGCGCGGCGGGAGGCAATGTGAGGCATGGTGTCTCGAAAAAAAGAAAAGCCGCCTCGCGAGGCGGGCCATGGTTGCAAATGGGGGATGGAGAACTGCTTGAAACGCCGGGGCTGACCGGAACGGCGGCGCGTCCCAGCACGCCTCGGAACGCCGGTGATTATTGAAGCGGACAGGGCAGGGGCCGCCCTTTGTTTGTGACGATTGGTGGGGCCGTCGCTGCTATGCCCGCTGCCCGCCCGAGCACCGCTCGATGCCGGCCAGATCCTGCCGGCTGCACACCGCTATGAATCCGGCCGCCTGCAGCAGTCCGCGCACCGCCTTGGCCTGGTCATGGCCATGTTCCAGCAGCAGCCAGCCTCCCGGTGCCAGATGCGCCGGGGCCTGGGCCACGATGGTGCGGATGTCATCCAGGCCGTCCGCGCCGCT
This sequence comes from Paracidovorax sp. MALMAid1276, assembly GCF_049198005.1. Lineage (NCBI taxonomy): Bacteria > Pseudomonadati > Pseudomonadota > Betaproteobacteria > Burkholderiales > Comamonadaceae > Paracidovorax > Paracidovorax sp. MALMAid1276. Next base: position 118,020 of record NZ_JBMIRS010000197.1, read on the forward strand.
GGCCAGGGCCTGCAGGGGCTCGTGGGTGAGGGCGGCCAGGTGGGGGTCCTGCGCGGGGATGTACGGCGGGTTGGAGACGATGGCGTCAAAGACGCCGCCCACGTCCGCCAGCCAGTTGGATGTCGCACACCGCACCGGCAGGCCGAGCCGCTGCGCATTGGCCTGTGCCACCGCCAGGGCGTCGCGGCTCGCATCCACCGCCAGCACCTGGGCCGTGGGGCGCTGGCTTTGCAGGGCCAGGGCGATGGCGCCGCTGCCGGTGCCCAGGTCCACCACGCGCGGTGCGGACAGCGCTGCGATGGCTTCCAGCGCCCAGTCCACCAGCGTTTCGGTGTCGGGGCGCGGGTCCAGCACGCGGGCATCCACCTGCAGCGGCAGGCCGTAGAACTCCTTGTGCCCAGTCAGATAGGCCACCGGCTCACCCGCCGCGCGGCGCTGGCACAGGGCCAGGAACTGCGCATGCTGCGCGGGCACGAGCGCATCGGTGTCGTGCGCCAGCAGCCAGGCCCGGTCGCCACCGGCGCGGCCCACGGTGTGCAGCAGCAGCAGCTGGGCGTCGATGCGCGCCAGGCCCAGGGTGTGGGCCTGTGCCAGGGCTTGGGCCAGGGTGGGGGTGGTCACTATGATGTTGATAGCTGCCAGCGCTTGATGGATAAGCGCTGGAGGCCAATTTGATTCAAATTTTGGTCAGACGGCGCTCAGCTCCAGCTCTTCCAGCTGCTCGGCCTCGCGCGCATGTTGCAGGGCCTGCAGCACGTCACCCAGGTCGCCTTCCATCACCTGCAGCAGCTTATACAGCGTGAGATTGATGCGGTGGTCGGTGAGGCGCCCTTGCGGAAAGTTGTAGGTGCGGATGCGGTCGCTGCGGTCGCCGCTGCCGATCAGGCCCTTGCGCAGTGCGGCCTCCTTGGCGGCGCGTTCGCTGCGCTCTTTCTCCTGAATGCGCGCCTGCAGCACCTGCAGCGCCTTGGCCTTGTTGCTGTGCTGGCTGCGGCCGTCCTGGCACTCGGCCACGATGCCCGTGGGCAAATGCACCACGCGCACGGCGGAGTCGGTCTTGTTGATGTGCTGGCCGCCCGCGCCGCTGGCGCGGAAGGTGTCGATGCGCAGGTCGGCCGGGTTCAGCGTGATGGCCTGGTGCTCGTCGGGCTCGGGCATCACGGCCACGGTGCAGGCGCTGGTGTGGATGCGGCCCTGCGTCTCGGTGGCGGGCACGCGCTGCACGCGGTGGCCGCCGGATTCGAACTTGAGCGCGCCGTACACATGGTCTCCCTCCACGCGCAGCACGATTTCCTTGTAGCCGCCCAGCTCGCTTTCGTTGGCGCTCATGATCTCCACCTTCCAGCCTGCAGTGGCGGCGTAGCGGGTGTACATGCGGGTCAGGTCGGCTGCAAACAGGGCCGACTCATCGCCCCCGGTGCCGGCGCGGATTTCCACAAACGCGTTGCGCGTGTCGTCGGGGTCCTTGGGCAGCAACAGGCGCTGCAGCTCGTCTTCCAGCTGCAGCAGCTCGGCCTCGGCGGTGGTGATTTCTTCCTGCGCCATCTCGGCCATGTCGGGGTCGTCCAGCATCTCGCGCGCGCCGGCCAGGTCGGCCTCGCGCTGCTGGTAACGGGCATAGCGCCCGGCGATCTGCGTGACCTCGGCATGCTCGACAGAGATGCGGCGGTACTGCGCCATGTCGCTCATGATGTCTTCGCGCGAGAGCAAAAAGTCGAGTTCGCCCAGGCGTTGTGCGTAGCGCTCCAGCTGGCTTCGGAGAAAGGGTTTCATGGTGTCCGGAGAAAATGTGTGCTACTGATTTGGTAGCTGGCGGCGCTTGTGTAGTAAGCGCTGGAGGCCCAAAAGACCTCAAGAAGAAGGGCTGGACGAGCGCCGCTAGAGCCCGTGGCCGGGCGTCTTGCTGTGCGAGCGCAGGAACAGGCGCGAGACGGTCTGCGCCGTTTGCGCGCGGGTGTCGGCGTCGCCGGCGCGCAGCTCGGCCAGGGTGCCGTGCAGCATCTTCTGCGTGAGGCCGCGCGACAGCGCTTCGAGCACGGCGTCCACGTCCTCGCCCTTGGCCAGAAGCCGCTTGGCACGGGCGATCTCCAGCGCGCGCCATTCGTCCGTCTGGGCGTTGAGCTGCTGGATCAGCGGCACCACCCCGCCCTCGGCCGCCGCCGGGCTGCGCAGCTCCATCCAGTGCATGAAGCTTTGCACGCCGGCGTCGATGATGGCCTCGGCCTGCGCCACGGCGGCCTGGCGGTTGGCCTGGGCGGTCTGCACCACGCTGGCCAGGTCGTCCACGGTGTACAGGTACACGTCGCCCAGGGCCTTCACCTCGGGCTCGATGTCGCGCGGCACGGCCAGGTCCACCATGAAGATGGGGCGGTGGCGGCGCTTCTTGATGGCGCGCTCCACCGCGCCGAGGCCGATGATGGGCAGGCTGCTGGCGGTGCAGCTGATGACGGCATCGAACTCGTGCAGGCGCTCGGGCAGGTCGGCCAGGCGCATCACTTCGCCGCCAAAGCGGGTGGCGAGCTTCTCGCCGCGCTCCAGCGTGCGGTTGGCGATGGAGATGTGCTTGGGGCTCTTGGCGGCGAAGTGCGTGGCGCACAGCTCGATCATCTCGCCCGCGCCCACGAACAGCACCTTGATCTGCGAGAGGTCTTCAAACAGCTGGCCGGCCAGGCGCACAGCCGCGGCGGCCATGCTGATGCTGTGGGCGCCGATGTCGGTGCTGGTGCGCACCTCCTTGGCCACGGCAAAGCTGCGCTGGAACAGCTGGTTGAGCGTGGTGCCCAGGGCGCCGGCGGTTTCGGCGGCGCGCACGGCGTCCTTCATCTGGCCCAGGATCTGCGCCTCGCCCAGCACCATCGAATCGAGCCCGCTGGCCACGCGGAAGGCGTGGCGCGCAACCAGGCTGTCTTCGAGCGTGTACGAGTGCGAGCGCAGCAGCGCGGGGCTCACGCCGCCGCTTTGCGCGAGCCAGCCCAGCGTGTGGTCCATGACCGGGCCGGGCGCGGACGTGGGGGCTGCGCAGTAGATTTCGGTGCGGTTGCAGGTGGAGATGATTGCAGTCTCGACGCCCGGATGCCGCGTGGTTGCGCCCAGGGACTGGCGCAGGCCGTGCAGCGTGGGGGCGATCTGGTCGAGCGCAAACGCAAACCGGCCGCGCAGGTCGAGCGGCGCGGTGGTGTGGTTGATGCCGAGGGCCCAGACTGCCATAGCCCGCGATTATAAAATTGTTGCCCCCGCCCGGCAGGCCCGCTTGCCAAGGCCTTGATCTGGTTCAAATCCATGGGTCCGCTGGACATTCTCAACCACCTGCTCAACTTCGCCGCGCCCGCTGCCTTCATGGCGGCCTGGTCGGTGCTGCTGGGCCGCTTTATCCGATCAAAAAGCCCGCTGGCGCTTTCCTGGTGGGCTCAGGCAGCTATCGTTTTCATAGTCTGCATCGCCGTCACAGCGGGAGGGCTGCTGCTGTGGGGGCGCGACGGGCGCATGCTGACCTATGGCGCGCTGGTGCTGGCCGCTGCCACCTGCCAGTGGGGGCTGGTGCGCGGCTGGCGCGCCTGAGGCGGCCCGAAAAATGCCGCCTGAGTCGGCGTGACACTGCCGCGCGTTCGATCTCAGCCCGGTGCGCCCACGGCCGCGGCCGCCGCCTCGGCCAGCAGCCACTGGCGCAGGGCCTGCAGGCCCGGCATGGCCGTGCGCCCGGCGCGGCAGCACAGGTAGTAGCCCCGGTCCAGCGCCACGGGCTGGTTTACCGCGATGGCGATGCGACCGCTGGCGATGTCGTCTTCCACCAGGCAGCGCTGCACCACGGCCACCCCCAGCCCGGCCACCACGGCCTGCACCAGCAGGGCCACGCGGTCGAAGTCGGCCGCCGGCACAAGCGGCCCATGGGCGCAGCCCGCACCGGCCAGCCAGCGTGCCCAGTTGTCGGGGTAATGGGTGTGGAACAGCAGGGGCCGGCCGAGCAGGTCTTGCGCGCTGCGGATGGCGGCGGGGCCGTGCAGGTCGGCCGGGCGGCAGATGGGCACCACCTCGCGCCCCACCAGATAGTCGGCCGTGATGTGCGGCGGCCAGGGGCCGGAGCCGCCGGTGCGGATCCAGGCGTCGATGCCGGGCGCGGTCAGCGGGTCGTCGCGGTCGTAGGGCGCAAACGCCAGCGGCGTGCCCGGGTGCTGCGCGGCAAAGCCCGGCAGGCGCGGAATCAGCCAGTGGCTGAACAGCGTGGGGGTGACCGACACGCGCAGCGCCTGGGGCGCGGGCCCGCTGCGCCGTGCGCGCACGGCCGCCGTGGCCGCTTCGATGGCCGCCAGCGACGGGCCCACGGCCTCCAGGTATTCGCGCCCTTGCGGGGTGAGCACGCTGCGGCGGCCCTCGCGCTCGAACAAAGGCAGGCCCAGGTGCTCTTCCAGCCGGGCGATGGCGCGGCTGATGGCGCCCTGGGTGACGTGCAGCTCGGCCGCCGCCTGGGCAAATGTGCCGCGCCGCGCGGCCGTGGCAAAGGCATGCAGCTCGGGCAGGGAGGGGGACAGGATGCGCATGCGGGCAGGGGGCGGATTGGTGAGCGCTGGTAATGAATGGGCGCCATTTTGTCGCTTTTCGCAGCGGCGCGGGCTGGCCAGAATCGGCCGCATCACTGGAAGGAGACACGCCCCATGACCCCGCACCCCCTCGCCCGCCGCACCGTGCAGCGGCCCCGCCGCACCACAGCGCCCGCCCTGAAGCGCAAGCTGCTGGGCGCCATCGCCGCAGCCCTTCTCGGCCCCGCGTCCGTGCCGGTTGCGCTGGCCCAGGCGGCCGACTACCCCAGCCGCCCCATCAAGCTCATCGTGCCTTTTGCGCCCGGCGGCTCGACCGACATGGTGGCCCGCCTGCTGGCCGACAAGATGGGGCCCATCCTGGGCAAGGCCGTGGTGGTGGACAACAAGGGCGGTGCCGGCGGCTCCATCGGCGCCGAGGCCATCGCCAAGGCCGCGCCCGACGGCTACACCATCGGCATGGCCACGGTGAGCACGCACGGCGCGAACCCCGCCATCTACGCCAAGCTGCCCTACAACGCCGTGAAGGACTTCGCGCCCATCACCAACGTGATGAGCGTGCCCAGCGTGTTCGTGGTGCACCCGAGCGTGCCGGCCAAGTCGATGAAGGAGTTCGTCGCGCTGGCCAAGGCAAGCCCTGGCAAGTACACCTTCGCCTCGCCCGGCACCGGCTCGCTGGGGCACGCCAACATCGAAAACTTCATGGACCTGGCGGGCATCGACCTGCTGCACATCCCCTACAAGGGCGCGGGCCAGGCGGCCGTGGATGCGCTGGCGGGCAACGTCAACGCCATGACCGACAACCTGCCCTCCACGCTGACCAACATCCAGACGGGCAAGCTGCGCCCGCTGGCGGTGCTGGCCCTCAAGCGCAGCCCGGTGCTGCCCGACGTGCCCACCTACACCGAGCTGGGCTACCCCGGCATGGGCGACGGCGGCTGGTTTGGCCTGGTGGCGCCGGCCGGCACGCCCAGGGAGATCATCGCCAAGCTCAACGCGGCCGCGCACAAGGCCATGGCGCTGCCCGAATACCTGGAAAAGCAAAAGAGCATCTCGGGCGAGTCCATGGCCAACACGCCCGAGCAGTTCGCCCGGCAGATCGATGCGGCCATCGCACGCTACACCGCCGTGGCCCAGCGCGCCCAGATCAAGCTCGACTGATGGTGCGCTTTTGACCGCAGGGACCGACGACGACCTGAGCCCCCGGCCGCACACGCCGGTCGAGATCTGGCAGCCCACGGGCGAGCCGCTGCCGCTGGTGTGCGATTCGCCGCACAGCGGCACGGCCTACCCGGACGATTTCGGCCACGCCGTGCCGCTGGCGCTGCTGCGCCGGGGCGAAGACACGCATGTGCACCGCCTCTGGCAAGCGGCACCGCGCCATGGCGCCACGCTGCTGGCGGCCACCTTTCCGCGCACCTACATCGACGCCAACCGGCATGAGACCGACCTGTGCCCCACGCAGATCGACGGTGCGTGGCCCGCGCCGCTGAACCCGGGGCCCAAGACGCAGCAGGGCCTGGGCCTGATCTGGCAACGCATCAGCCAGGACGGCGTGGCCACGCCGCTGTACCGGCGCAAGCTCACCGTGGCCGAGGTGCAGCACCGCATCGACCGCTATTGGCGCCCCTACCACGCAGCGCTGCAGGCCGCCATCGACGCCAGCGTGCAGCGCTTTGGCTGCGTGTGGCACCTGAACCTGCATTCCATGCCCCATGACGTGTACCGCCGCCTGGGACGCCACGATGCGCCCCCCCTGGCGGACTTCGTGCTGGGCGACCGCGACGGCACCACCTGCTCGGCCGACTTCATCCACCTGATCGGCGACACGCTGCGGGGCCTGGGCCACACCGTGGCCTTCAACGAGCCCTACAAGGGCGTGGAGCTGATCGCGCGCATCGGCCAGCCCCCGCTGCGCCGCCACAGCCTGCAGATCGAGATCCGCCGCCCCGTCTACATGGACGAGGACACGCGCGCGCCCCACGCGGGCTTCGCGCGGCTGCAGCAGCACCTGGACCAGGTGCTGGCGGCGGTGGCGCAGCATGTGCGGGCGCAAATGCGTGCCTGAGTTGGGATGAAAATGGCCGCCAGCGCTTATCCATCAAGCGCTGGCAGCTATAAAAATGATAGTTCCGGCTGATGGAAGCCGGAGGGGCCGGCGGGGCTCAGGCGGCCGGGCTGAACAGGTCCACCCGGTCGGTGATGATGCCGTCCGTGCCCAGGTCGATCAGCCGCTGCGCCGCCCATTCGTCATTCACGGTGTACGACAGCGTGCGCAGGCCCCAGCCCTGCACCTGGGCGACCAGTGCGGCGTCCCACAGTGCGTGGTTGCAGACGATGGCCACGCAGCCCAGCTCGCGGGCCACGTCGAGGCAGCCGTCCCAGAGCGCGTCGATGAGCAGCGCGCGCGGGATGTGCGGCGCCGTGGCGCGGGCGCCGGCCAGGGCGTCGGGCTTGAACGACGAGAACAGCGGCGGCACGGCCTGGCCCTGCCACAGGCGGGCAGCGTGCTCGCCCACCACGCGGCCGGTGTGTTCTTCCGTGCCCGGCGTGGGCTTGATCTCGATGTTGAGGAAATACCCGTTGGCGATGCAGTAGCGCGCCAGGTTGTCGAGCGTGGGCAGCGGCTCGCCCGCGTGGGCGCGCGAGTGCCAGCTGCCCGCGTCCAGCTGGGCCAGCTCGCGCCAGGCCAGGTCGCCGCCCGTGCCCCGGCCGCTGGTCGTGCGATCCAGCGTGGCGTCGTGCATCAAGAACGGCACGCCGTCGGCCGAGAGCTTGGCATCGCACTCGAACATGCGGTAGCCGTGTGCGGCACCCAGGCGGAAGGCCGCCAGGGTGTTTTCAGGTGCCAGCTTGCCAGCGCCGCGGTGGGCGATCCAGCGGGGGTAAGGCCAAGGGGCGGTCATCGTTGCGTCTTTCTTGATACGTGCGCTGCGCGCGGCGCGTGAAACTGTCGTTGCCCCGGCGCGGAATGCCCCGCAGCGAGGGGCGCCCCGCAGCGCCTCAGGGGAATGTCACGCCCTTTTTCCCGTCGTGGCGTCAAACGCGTGCAGCCGGTCCGCGCGGGGCTGTACGTGGATCACGGTGTCGGGCGCCGGAGCGTGGGCGCCTTCCTCCACACGCACGATGATCTGCTCGCCGTTGATGCGGCCATAGATCAGGCGCTCGGCGCCCAGCAGTTCCACGGTTTCCACGGTCACGGCCCAGCCGTCGCCCGCCGTCACGTCCAGGTGCTCGGGGCGGATGCCCAGGATGGTGCCGGCCTGCACGCCGGGGGCGTTCTTGAGCAGGTTCATGGGCGGCGAGCCGATGAAGCTGGCCACGAAGGTGGACGCCGGCGTGTGGTAGACCTCTTCGGGCGTGCCGAATTGCTCCATGTTGCCGGCGTTCATCACGATCATGCGCTCGGCCAGCGTCATGGCCTCGACCTGGTCGTGCGTCACGAACAGGCTGGTGATGCCCAGCTCGCGGTGCAGCTTCTGGATTTCCAGGCGGGTCTGGGCGCGCAGCTTGGCGTCCAGGTTGGACAGGGGTTCGTCGAACAAGAACACCTGGGGCTGGCGCACGATGGCGCGGCCCATGGCCACGCGCTGGCGCTGGCCGCCCGAGAGTTCGCGCGGCTTGCGCTCGAGCAGGTGCGAGAGTTCGAGGATCTTGGCGGCCTTGTCCACGCGGCGCTGGATCTCTTCCTTGGGCACCTTGGCGATCTTCAGGCCATAGGCCATGTTCTCGTAGTTCGTCATGTGCGGGTACAGCGCGTAGTTCTGGAACACCATCGCGATGTCGCGCTGGGCGGGTTCCAGGTCGTTCACCACGCGGTCGCCAATGCGCAGCTCGCCGCCGGAGATTTCCTCCAGGCCCGCGACCATGCGCAGCAGGGTGGACTTGCCGCAGCCCGAGGGGCCGACGATGACGATGAACTCACCGTCCTTGACCTCGGCATTCACGCCGTGGATGACCTGGTTGGCCTTGGGGCCCACGCCGTAGCGCTTGATGATGTTGCGAAGGGATATGGATGCCATGATGCAATGAATTTGATAGCTGAAAGTGCTTGTCTGGTAAGCGCTGACAGGGTTTTTGACTTATTTTTCGGTGTCCACCAGGCCCTTGACGAACCAGCGCTGCATGAGCACCACCACCACCGCCGGGGGCAGCATGGCCAGCAGGGCGGTGGCCATCACGATGTTCCATTCGTTGCCCGAATCGCCGCCGGCGATCATGCGCTTGATGCCGATCACCACGGGGTACATGTCTTCCGACGTGGTCACCAAAAGCGGCCACAGGTACTGGTTCCAGCCGTAGATGAACTGGATCACGAACAATGCGGCGATCGAGGTGCGCGACAGCGGCACCAGGATGTCCTTGAAGAAGCGCATGGGCCCGGCGCCGTCCACGCGGGCGGCTTCCACCAGTTCATCGGGCACCGTGAGGAAGAACTGCCGGAACAGAAAGGTGGCCGTGGCCGACGCGATCAGCGGCACCGTGAGACCCGCGTAGGAGTTGAGCATGTTCAGGTCGGACACCACCTGGTAGGTGGGCCCGATGCGCACTTCCACCGGCAGCATCAGCGTGATGAAGATGAGCCAGAAGCAGATGCCCTTGAACGGGAAGCGGAAGTACACGATGGCAAACGCCGACAGCAGCGAGATCGCGATCTTGCCCACGGTGATGACGATGGCGGTGACAAAGCTCACCCACATCATGCGGGCCACAGGCGCGTTGGAGCCCGCGCCGGAGCCGCCGCCAAACAGCGTGTCGTGGTAGGTCTGCCAGAAGTTGCTGCCCGGCAGCATGGGCATGGGCACCTGCACGATGTCCTGCGCCGTGTGGGTGGACGCCACGAACGCCAGGTACAGCGGGAAGCCGACGATGATCACGCCCAGCACCATGATGAGGTGCGAGAAGCCGGTGAGATAAGGACTACGTTCAACCATGGGAATCTTTCAGAACCGAAGGATGGCCCGCGGCGCGTGGAGAGGGCGCGCTGCAGGCGAGGGCCGCCGAGCAAGGGCCGCCCCGCAGTGAGGGCGGCGTCCCCCTGAAGGGGGAAGGCGCGAAGCGACTCAGGGGGTGCTTCATATTCAATACTGCACTTTCTTTTCGACGTAGCGGAACTGGATGACCGTCAGTGCGACGACGATCACCATGAGCACCACCGACTGCGCGGCCGATCCGCCCATGTCCATGGCCTTGAAGCCGTCGTGGTAGACCTTGTAGACCAGGATGGCGGTGTCGCGCCCCGGGCCGCCCTGCGTGGTGGCGTCCACGATGGCGAAGGTGTCGAAGAAGGCGTACACCACGTTGATCACCAGCAGGAAGAACGTGGTGGGCGACAGCAGCGGGAACTGGATGCTCCAGAACCGGCGCCACGGGCCCGCGCCGTCGATGGCGGCGGCCTCGATCAGCGACTTGGGGATGGATTGCAGGCCCGCCAGGAAGAACAGGAAGTTGTACGAGATCTGCTTCCACACGGCGGCAATCACGATCAGCCCCATGGCGTGGTCGGAGTTGAGCATGTGGTTCCAGTCGAAACCTGTCTGGCGCAGCAGATAGGCCACCACGCCCAGCGAGGGCGAGAACATGAACATCCACAGCACGCCCGCCACAGCGGGAGCCACAGCGTAGGGCAGCAGCAGCGCGGTCTTGTAGACGAGCGCGCCCTTGATGATGCGGTCGGCAAAGATGGCCAGCACCAGCGACAGGCTGATGCCGATCACGGCCACCAGAATCGAAAACACCGCCGTCGTCTTGAAGGAGGCGAGGTAGCCGGGGTCGTCGAACAGGTGCTTGAAGTTGTCCAGCCCCACCCATTCCTTGGAGAAGCCGAAGGTGTCCTGCTGCTGGAACGACTGCACCAGCGCCTGGCCCGCAGGCCAGAAAAAGAAGACGCTGATGATGGCCAGCTGGGGCGCCAGAAGCACCCACGGCAGCCATGCAGAGCGAAATAAAACGCGTTTTTCCATGTCGGAACTCTCAAATAGAAAACCCCGCCGCCCCGTGAACCACAGTGGTTGACGGGGCGGCGGGCTTTCGGTGCCCTACCGCAGCGCGGCAGGTAGGGCACGAACAGATTTTCGGCAGTGCTTGCTTACTTGTTGGCGCGGGCGAAACGGGCCAGCTGCTCGTTGCCACGGGTCACGGCCGTGTCCAGCGCTTCCTTGACGGACTTCTTGCCCGACCAGATTTGCTCGGTTTCCTCGTCGATGATGGAGCGCACCTGCACGAAATTGCCCAGGCGGATGCCGCGCGACTTGTCGGTGGCCTTCTTGATCATCTGTGTCACGGCCACGTCGGTGCCGGGGTTCTTTTCATAGAAGCCCGAAGCCTCGGTCAGCTTGTAGGCACCCATGGTCACGGGCAGGTAGCCCGTGCGCTGGTGGCTGGCGGCCTGCACCTTGGTGTCGTTCAGGAAGTTCAGGAAGTCGGCCACGCCCTTGTACTCGTCGGCCTTCTTGCCGGCCATCACCCACAGGCTGGCGCCGCCGATGGCGGTGTTCTGGGGCGCGCCCTGCACGTCAGGGTAGTAGGGCAGGGTGGAGATGCCGTAGGCGAACTTGGCTTCCTTGGACACGCGGGCATACAGGCCCGACGAGCCGGTGATCATGGCGCATTCGCCCGAAGGGAACGATGCGTCGGCCGCGTTGCCCCGGCCCTTGTAGACAAAGCTGCCTTCCTTGGAGGCCTTGGCCAGGTTCTCGAAGTGGCGCACGTGCAGGGGCGAGTTGATCTGCAGCTGTGCGTCGTTGCCGTCAAAGCCGTTGTTCTTGGTGGCGAACAGCGTGTTGTGCCACAGCGAGAAGCTTTCGAGCTGCGTCCAGCTGATCCAGCTGGTGGTGTAGGGGCAGCTGTGGCCGCTGGCCTTGAGCTTGGAGGCTGCGGCGAACACTTCGGGCCAGGTCTTGGGCGGCTTGTCGGCGTCCAGGCCCGCCTTCTTGAAGGCGTCCTTGTTGTAATAGAAGATGGTGGTGGAGCTGTTGAGCGGGTAGCTCAGCATCTGGCCGTTGGGCGCGGTGTAGTAACCGGCCACGGCAGACACGTATTCCGACGGGGTGAACTTGAAGCCGGCGTCGTTCAGCACCTTGGCGGCCGGCACGATGGCGCCCTTGCTGGCCATCATGGTGGCGGTGCCCACTTCGAACACCTGCAGGATGTGGGGGGCATTGCCGGCGCGGAAGGCGGCGATGGCGCCTGTCATCGATTCGTCATAAGTGCCCTTGTAGGTGGGCACCACCTTGTATTTGGTCTGGCTGGCGTTGTACTGCTTGGCCAGATCGTTGACCCATTCGCCCAGAGCCGAGCTCATGGAATGCCACCACTGAATCTCCACTTGCTGGGCCTGTGCGGGCGCAGCGAGCGACAGGGCGATGGCGGCAGAAAGCGCCAGATGCTTGATTTGCATGAATGTTCCTCCAAGGATGACGAAATGCACAAAGGCCGGATGCTAGGCCGGCGTTGTGACAATGGCGTGTCGTTGTCGCATGGCACCCCGTGTGTAACAACCGGGTAAACCCCTTGGAATGCCCTGCATGACCCCCAGCGGGAGTCCTGCACAACATCCCTTCGGGTGCCTTGCAAGGGGTGCGATTGTGACTGTTTTATGACACGGTTGCAGCGATGGGCTGATGCATGCAAGGTTTTGGTGCATTGCATCAAACTTGGTGCATAGTGGCGCGGCCCCCGTCCTGTCTTCTTCCAACCCCTTTCGCACTGCCATGGTCAACAACTCGCTGGACAAGAACAAGATCAAGTTTCTGTTGCTGGAGGGCATCCACCCGTCTGCGGTGGAGGTGCTGCGCGGCTCCGGCTACACGCAGATCGAGACAGTGGCCGGCGCGCTGCCGGACGACGAGCTCAAGCGCAAATTGGCGGACGTTCACTTTGTGGGCATCCGCTCGCGCACGCAGCTCACCGAAGAGGTGTTTGCGCACGCCCACAAGCTCGTGGCCGTGGGCTGTTTTTGCATCGGCACCAACCAGGTCGACCTGAATGCCGCGCGCGAACGCGGTATTGCCGTGTTCAACGCGCCGTATTCCAACACCCGCTCGGTGGCCGAGCTGGTGCTCGCCGAGGCCATCCTGCTGTTGCGCGGCATTCCCGAGAAGAACGCGGTGGCGCACCGTGGTGGCTGGCTCAAGAGTGCCGACAACGCCTACGAGATCCGTGGCAAGACCCTGGGCATCGTGGGCTACGGCTCCATCGGCACACAGCTGTCCGTGCTGGCCGAGGCGCTGGGCATGCAGGTGGCTTTTTTTGACGTGGTCAACAAGCTGCCGCTGGGCAATGCGCGCCAGGTGCCGCGCCTGCACGACCTGCTGGCGCAAAGCGACATCGTGAGCCTGCACGTGCCCGAGCTGCCCTCCACCGAAGGCATGATCGGCACGGCCGAGATCGCTGCGATGAAGCCCGGCGGCATCCTCATCAATGCCGCGCGCGGAACGGTGGTGGACATTGATGCGCTGGCCGAGGCGCTCAAGGCGAAGAAGCTGCTGGGCGCCGCCATCGACGTGTTCCCGGTGGAGCCGCGCACCAACAAGGACGAGTTCCAGTCGCCCCTGCGAGGCCTCGACAACGTGATCCTGACCCCGCACATCGGCGGCTCGACCATGGAGGCGCAGGCCAACATCGGCCTGGAAGTGGCCGAAAAGCTGGTGAAGTACAGTGACAACGGCACCAGCACCTCGTCGGTCAACTTTCCCGAAGTGGCCTTGCCGGCCCACCCCGGCAAGCACCGGCTGCTGCACATCCACCGCAACGTGCCGGGCGTGCTGTCCGAGATCAACCGCATCTTTTCGGACAACGCCATCAACATCTCGGCGCAGTACCTGCAGACCAACGAAAAGATCGGCTACGTGGTCATCGACATCGACGCCGCATCGTCCGACCTCGCGCTGGACAAGCTGGCCAAGGTCACGGGCACGCTGCGCAGCCGGGTGCTGTTTTAAGGGTTGCTCCTGAATTGATAGCTGTCAGCGCTTATTGGATAAGCGCTGACGGCCTTTTTTGCTGGAAAGACGGCTTGCGGCCCCCGTGCGGGGCGCCCTGGGAGCCCACGCTCCCGGCGCGCAGAAGGGTCGTGGCTTAAAATTCTGGCCCCAAGGCACACGGGCGCCACGCGCCCACCCAGGTTGATCCCATGAATGTTCCGATAGCGTTGGCAGCCCTGCAGACGCAGGCCGCCGAGCCTGTGCGTCTGCGCGAGATTCCCTACAACTACACCTCGTTCTCCGACCGCGAGATCGTGATCCGCCTGCTGGGCTCCGCTTCCTGGGACGTGCTGGACCAGCTGCGCAAGGAGCGGCGCACGGGCCGCTCGGCCCGCATGCTGTATGAAGTGCTGGGCGACATCTGGGTGGTGCAGCGCAACCCGTACCTGCAGGACGACCTGCTGGACAACCCGGGCCGCCGCAAGCTGCTGGTGGAGGCGCTGAACCACCGCCTGGCCGAGATCGAAAAGCGCCGCACGCCCGCCGACGACGCCGGGCGCGACCGCCTGGTGGGCGAGCTGGTGGTGGCCGCGCGCCGCGCAGTGCAGGAGTTCAACGCCACGTTCGAGAACGCCGCCCAGCTGCGCCGCCAGGTGCAAAAGACACTGGGCCGCCTCACGGCCAAGGACAACATCAAGTTCGACGGCCTCTCGCGCGTGAGCCACGTGACCGACGCGACCGACTGGCGCGTCGAATACCCGTTTGTGGTGCTCACCCCCGACACCGAGGCCGAGATGGCCGCGCTGGTCAAAGGCTGTATCGAACTGGGCCTGACCATCATCCCGCGCGGGGGCGGCACGGGCTACACCGGCGGTGCGATTCCGCTGACCTGGAAGAGCGTGGTCATCAACACCGAAAAGCTCGAAGCCATGACCGAGGTGGAAATGCGCCGCCTGCCGGGCATGGACCGCGAGGTGGGCACGGTGTGGACCGAGGCCGGCGTGGTGACCCAGCGCGTGGCCGATGCGGCCGAGCGAGCGGGCTTTGTGTTTGCGGTGGACCCGACCAGCGCCGAGGCATCCTGCATCGGCGGCAACATCGCCATGAACGCGGGCGGCAAGAAGGCCGTGCTGTGGGGCACGGCGCTCGACAACCTGGCCAGCTGGCGCATGGTGACGCCCGACGCGCAGTGGCTGGAAGTGACCCGCCTGGACCACAACATGGGCAAGATCCATGACGTGGAGGTGGCCACGTTCGAGCTGCAGTATTTCGAGGCCGACGGCAAGACGCCCGTGCGCACCGAAACGCTGGCCATCCCGGGCCGCACCTTCCGCAAGGAAGGCCTGGGCAAGGACGTGACCGACAAGTTCCTTTCGGGCCTGCCCGGCATCCAGAAGGAAGGCTGCGACGGCCTGATCACCAGCGCGCGCTGGGTGGTGCACCGCATGCCCGAGCACACGCGCACCGTGTGCCTGGAGTTCTTCGGCAACGCCAAGCACGCCGTGCCCAGCATCGTCGAGATCAAGGACTTCATGTTCGCCGAGCAAAAGCGCAGTGGCGTGCTGCTGGCGGGCCTGGAGCATCTGGACGACCGCTACCTCAAGGCGGTGGGCTACGCCACCAAGAGCAAGAAGGGCAACGGCGGCCTGCCCAAGATGGTGCTGATCGGCGACATCGCGGGCGACAACGCCGACGAGGTGGCCCGCGTGACCAGCGAAGTGGTGCGCCTGGCCAACACCCGCAGCGGCGAGGGCTTCATCGCCATCAGCGCCGACGCGCGCAAGAAATTCTGGGCCGACCGCAAGAAGACGGCCGCCATCAGCCGCCACACCAACGCCTTCAAGATCAACGAAGACGTGGTGATTCCGCTGCCGCGCATGGCCGAGTACACCGACGGCATCGAGCGCATCAACATCGAGCTCTCCCTGCGCAACAAGCTCAAGCTGTGCGACGCGCTGACCGAATTTTTCGAGCGGGGCAACCTGCCGCTGGGCAAGCACGACGCCGACGACGAAGTGCCATCGCCCGAGCTGCTGCAAGAGCGCGTGGACCGTGCCATCGAACTGGTGCAGGAGGTGCGCGCCCTGTGGCAAGGCTGGCTGAACGACGTGGAAACGCTGTTCCCGCAGCTGCAGGACCACACCCTGCGCGCCAGCTGGAAGACCCAGCTGCGTGCGCCGCTGCAGGCCATCTTCACGGGGGCGGCGTTCAAGCCCATCCTCGACGAGGCCGTGGCCATCCACAAGCGCGTGCTCAAGGGCCGCGTGTGGGTGGCGCTGCACATGCATGCCGGCGACGGCAATGTGCACACCAACCTGCCGGTCAACAGCGACGACTATGAAATGCTGCAAACCGCCCACGAGGCCGTGGCACGCATCATGGTGCTGGCGCGCAGCCTGAATGGCGTGATCTCGGGCGAGCACGGCATCGGCATCACCAAGCTGGAATTTTTGACCGACGACGAACTGCGCCCCTTTGCCGACTACAAGCGCAAGGTGGACCCGCAAGGCCGCTTCAACAAGGGTAAGCTGCTACGAAATGAGGAGCTGCAAACGCTTGATGGACAAGCGCTAGGGGCCGAAAATGCTTCAAATTTGCAGGCCCTGCACGCCGATCTGACGAATGCCTACACGCCGAGCTTCGGCCTCATGGGGCACGAGTCGCTGATCATGCAGCAGAGCGACATCGGCGCGATTGCCGACAGCGTGAAGGACTGCCTGCGCTGCGGCAAGTGCAAGCCCGTGTGCTCCACGCACGTGCCGCGTGCCAACCTGCTCTACAGCCCGCGCAACAAGATCCTGGCGACCTCGCTGCTGGTCGAGGCATTTTTGTACGAAGAGCAGACCCGTCGGGGCGTGAGCATCAAGCACTGGCAGGAGTTTGAAGACGTGGCCGACCACTGCACGGTGTGCCACAAGTGCGAAAGCCCCTGCCCGGTGAAGATCGACTTCGGCGACGTCACCATGAACATGCGCAACCTGCTGCGCAAGATGGGCAAGAAGAGCTTCCGCCCCGGCAACAAGCTGGCCATGGCCATGCTCAACGCCACCAACCCCGACACCATCAAGCTCATGCGCAGCGCGATGGTGGATGTGGGCTTCAAGGCCCAGCGCGCGGCCGTGGACGTGCTGCGCGCCGTGGGCCGCAAGCAGACCGCGCACCCGCCGGCCACGGTGGGCACCGCGCCGGTCAAGGAGCAGGTGATCCACTTCATCAACAAGAAGCTGCCCGGCGGCCTGCCCAAGAAGACGGCGCGCGCGCTACTCGATATCGAGAACAAGGACTACGTGCCCATCATCCGCAACCCCGCCACCACCACGGCCGAGACGGAGGCGGTGTTCTACTTCCCCGGTTGCGGGTCGGAGCGGCTGTTCAGCCAGGTGGGCCTTGCCACCCAGGCCATGCTGTGGCATGCGGGCGTGCAGACGGTGCTGCCGCCCGGGTACCTCTGCTGTGGCTACCCGCAGCGCGGCAGCGGCCAGTTCGACAAGGCCGAGAAGATGATCACGGACAACCGCGTGCTCTTCCACCGCGTGGCCAACACGCTGAACTACCTCGATATCAAGACCGTGGTGGTGAGCTGCGGCACCTGCTACGACCAGCTGCAGGGCTACGAATTCGACAAGATCTTCCCGGGCAGCCGCATCATCGACATCCACGAGTATTTGCTGGAGAAGGGCATCACCCTGCAGGGCAAGGGCGCCTACCTGTACCACGAGCCCTGCCACAACCCCATGAAGCTGCAGGACTCGGTGAAGACCGTGAAGGCGCTGGTGGGCGAGCAGGTCTTGAAGAGCGAGCGCTGCTGCGGCGAATCGGGCACGCTGGGTGTGACCCGGCCCGATGTGTCCACCCAGGTGCGGTTCCGCAAAGAAGAGGAGATCAGGAAGGGCGAGGCCAAGCTGCGCGACAGCGGTGCCGTGGGCGCGCAGGACAACGTGAAGATCCTTACCAGCTGCCCGAGCTGCCTGCAGGGCCTGAACCGCTACCAGGACGATCTGCAGAACGGCTTGCTCGAAGCCGACTACATCGTGGTCGAGATGGCGCGCGAGATTCTGGGCGAGAACTGGATGCCCGAATATGTGCAGCGCGCCAATGGCGGCGGCATTGAGCGGGTTCTCGTCTGATGGCTGATATGGCGTGCCCGCTGTGCGCGGAAGACGGCGGCGCGCTCATCTGGCGCGGCGAGCATCTGCGCGTCATCCGGGCGAACGAGGCGGGCTTCCCGGCGTTCTACCGCGTGGTGTGGAACGCGCACGTGGCCGAGTTTTCCGACCTGTCGGCCGCCGAACGCGCCCATTGCATGGACGCCGTGACGGTGGTCGAGCAGGCCCTGCGCGAGCATTTGGCGCCCACCAAGATCAACGTCGCGGCGCTGGGCAACATGGTGCCCCACCTGCACTGGCACGTGATCGCGCGGTTCGGGTGGGACAGCCATTTCCCGTCGCCCGTGTGGGCCCCCGCCCAGCGGCCCAGCCCGGCTGAGCAGGAAGCCGCCGTGCGCGCCCGGCTGCCCGTGCTGGAGTCCACCTTGCCGCATCGGCTAGGAGTCTGCGCGGTAGAAGGCATCGAA
>NZ_JBMIRS010000180.1:0-44891 GCF_049198005.1 Paracidovorax sp. MALMAid1276
TCTTTTTGCAGCCAATAGCCCGGCTATTGGCAAGAAAAGCAACGTAGCGGACCGCCCGAGACGCGCTATCACGGACCGCAGGGAGTTATGCAGGACCTCCTCAGGGCGCACCAGCCAATGCAGCCATGCGCCCTCACCGCAGGTTCAGGTGCGTGCTGTGCTTGACCTCTTCCATCACCGCATAGGTGCGCGTTTCGCGCACGCCCGGCAACTGCCACAACACGTTGCCCGCAAACACGCGGTAGGCATTCATGTCGGCCGAACGGGTCTTGAGCAGGTAGTCGAAGCCGCCGGCCACCATGTGGCACTCCATGATCTCCGGATGCACCTGCACGGCGGCCTTGAACTGGTCGAACACATTGGGCGTGGTGCGGTCCAGCAACACTTCCACAAACACCAGCATGCCCGCGCCCAGCTTCAGGGGGTTCAGCCGCGCCTCGTAGCCCAGGATGAAGCCGTCGCGCGTGAGGCGCTGCACGCGTGCCAGCACGGCCGTGGGCGACAGCGCCACGGACTCGGCCAGTTTGAGGTTGGCGATGCGGCCGTCCTCCTGCAGGATTGACAAGATCTTGCGGTCTATGCGGTCTAGATCATTTTCGTTTTGCACCGTGTATAGCGATTTATTCAGTTGATACTCCAATTTTCGAATATTTATTCATCAAGAAGCCAGAGATCATCGACATCAGCCTGAAAAACCTGCTTTTTGTCCTGAATCCACCGAAAGACGCCGCCATGACGCAGCCTTCCCACCCGCAGAGCGCTCCCTTTGCCGAATTCGCTCCCCGCACTCCGCTGAACAACCCTCTGCGCGCCGCGATCACGGCGGCCTACCGCCGCCCTGAGCCCGAGGCCCTGGCGCCGCTCCTGGCCCAGGCCCGCCTGCCCGCAGACCAGGCCGCCACCGCCCAGCAACTAGCGCTGCGCATTGCCAAGGGCCTGCGCGAACGCAAGGCCAGCGCCGGGCGTGCGGGCCTGGTGCAAGGCCTGCTGCAGGAGTTCTCGCTGTCGTCGCAAGAGGGCGTGGCCCTGATGTGCCTGGCCGAGGCCCTGCTGCGCATCCCCGACAAAGCCACGCGCGATGCGCTCATCCGCGACAAGATCAGCCACGGCCAGTGGGATGCCCACCTGGGCAAGAGCCCGTCCCTCTTCGTCAACGCGGCCACCTGGGGTCTGCTCATCACCGGCAAGCTGGTGGCCACGCACAGCGAGGCCAGCCTGGGCAACTCGCTCAGCCGCCTCACGGCCAAGGGCGGCGAGCCTTTGATCCGCAAGGGCGTGGACATGGCGATGCGCATGATGGGCGAGCAGTTCGTGACCGGCGAGACCATCCACGAAGCCCTGCGCAACGCGCGCAAGATGGAAGCCGAGGGTTTTCGCTATTCGTACGACATGCTGGGCGAGGCTGCGCTGACCACCGAAGACGCGCAGCGCTACTACGCGTCGTACGAGCAAGCCATCCACGCCATTGGCAAGGCATCGGCCGGACGTGGCATCTATGAAGGCCCGGGCATCTCCATCAAGCTCTCGGCGCTGCACCCGCGCTACAGCCGCGCGCAGTTCGGTCGGGTGATGGACGAGCTGTATCCGCAGGTTCTGCGCCTCACGGCCCTGGCCCGGCAATACGACATCGGCCTGAACATCGATGCCGAGGAGGCCGACCGCCTGGAGCTGTCGCTGGACCTGCTGGAGAGGCTGTGCCACGAGCCTACGCTGGCGGGCTGGAACGGCATTGGTTTCGTCATCCAGGCCTACCAGAAGCGCTGCCCGTTTGTCATCGACTACGTAGTAGACCTGGCCCGCCGCACCCGGCGCCGCCTGATGGTGCGCCTGGTCAAGGGCGCGTACTGGGACAGCGAGATCAAGCGCGCCCAGGTGGATGGTCTGGCGGACTACCCGGTCTACACCCGCAAGGTGCACACCGACATCTCTTACATCGCCTGCGCACGCAAGCTGCTGGCCGCGCCCGAGGCCATCTACCCCCAGTTCGCCACACACAACGCCGAAACCGTCGCCACCATCTGCCAGCTCGCGGGCGGCAACTACTACGCCGGGCAATACGAATTCCAGTGCCTGCACGGCATGGGCGAGCCCCTGTATGAACAGGTGGTGGGCGCCATCAGCGCGGGCAAGCTGGGCCGGCCCTGCCGCATCTACGCGCCCGTGGGCACACACGAAACCTTGCTGGCCTACCTGGTGCGCCGCCTGCTGGAGAACGGGGCCAATACCTCGTTCGTCAACCGCATCGCCGACGAAACGATTGCGCTGGAAGACCTGGTGAGAAGCCCCGTGCAGGTGGTGGACCAGCAGGCCGCCGCCGAAGGCACGCCGGGCCTGCCCCACCCCCGCATCCCGCTGCCCGGCGCGCTGTATGGAGCGCAGCGCGCCAACTCGCGCGGGGTCGACCTGTCCAACGAGCTGACGCTGACGGCGTTTGCCGCCTCGCTGCAAGCCACCGCCAGCCATGCGTGGACCGCAGGCCCCCTGCTCGGCAGCGAAGTGCCCGCTGGCGCCACGCAGGCCGTTCGCAACCCGTCAGACCACGGCGACGTGGTGGGCCAGGTGCAGGAAGCCTCGGCGGCCGACGTGGACCAGGCCCTGGCCCACGCGCAGGCGGCCGCCGCGCCATGGGCTGCCACGCCGCCCACAGAGCGTGCAGCGCTGCTGCTGCACACCGCTGACCTGATGGAAGAGCGCACGCTGCCGCTGCTGGGCCTGCTGATGCGCGAAGCGGGCAAAAGCGCCAGCAACGCCGTGGCCGAAGTGCGCGAGGCCGTGGACTTTCTGCGCTACTACGCGGCCCAGGTGCAGGCCACGTTCGACAACACCACCCACCTCCCGCTGGGGCCCGTGGCCTGTATCAGCCCCTGGAACTTCCCGCTGGCCATCTTCATGGGCCAGGCGGCCGCCGCGCTGGCAGCCGGCAATCCGGTGCTGGCCAAACCCGCAGAGCAAACCCCGCTCGTCGCCGCCGAGGCCGTGCGGCTGCTGTGGCGCGCCGGTGTGCCCCGCGCTGCCGTGCAGCTGCTGCCCGGCCGGGGCGAGACCGTGGGCGCGCGCCTGGTGGGCGACGACCGCGTGATGGGCGTGATGTTCACGGGCTCCACCGAGGTGGCCCGCATCCTGCAGCGCACGGTGGCCGGACGCCTCGATGCGGCCGGCCGCCCCATCCCGCTGATCGCCGAAACGGGAGGGCAGAACGCCATGATCGTGGACTCTTCGGCCCTGGTGGAACAGGTGGTCGGCGATGCCGTGGCGTCCGCGTTTGACAGCGCAGGCCAGCGCTGCTCGGCCCTGCGCGTGCTGTGTGTGCAGCATGAGGCGGCAGACCGCGTGATCGAGATGCTGCAGGGCGCCATGGGCGAGCTGCGCGTGGGCAACCCCGCCGAGCTGCGCGTGGACGTGGGCCCCGTGATCGACGCCGAGGCCCAGGCAGGCATCGCCAGGCACATCGAGACCTTCAAGGCCAAAGGCCACCGTGTCTTCCAGCACCCGAACCACGCCCCGGCAACGTCAACCGCATCGGCCGCGCAGGGCACCTTCGTGCCGCCCACGCTGATCGAGCTGAAACACATCGGAGAGCTGCAGCGCGAAGTCTTCGGGCCCGTGCTGCACCTGGTGCGCTACGCCCGCAACGACCTCGACAAGCTGCTCGACCAGATCAATGCCACCGGCTACGGACTGACGCAGGGCGTGCACACCCGCATCGACGAGACCATCGCCCGCGTGGTGAACCGCGCCCATGCGGGCAACGTGTACGTGAACCGCAACATGGTGGGCGCCGTGGTGGGCGTGCAGCCTTTCGGCGGCGAAGGTCTGTCGGGCACCGGCCCCAAGGCCGGCGGGCCGCTGTACCTGCTGCGCCTGCTGTCGCAGCGCCCGGCGGACGCACTGGCACGCACCTTCGCACAGGCAGACCGGGCCAGCTCCCCCGACGCAGAGCGCCGCGAGCGCCAGCTGGCACCCTTGGCCACCTTGCAGCAATGGGCTCGCCAACAAGGCCGCGCGACCCTGGACACTGTGTGCCAGCAGTTCGCCCGGCAGGCGCAAAGCGGCACCGCCCGCACCCTGCCCGGCCCCACCGGCGAGCGCAATGTCTACACCCTGGCACCGCGCGAGCGCGTGCTGTGCCTGGCACACGATGCGGACGACCTGCTCACGCAGACAGCCGCCGTGCTCGCCAGTGGCGGAACCGCCCTGTGGCCCAGCGCCCAGGCCGCGCTGCGCGCGCAGCTGCCCACGCTGGTGCAGGCGCAGGTTGCGCTGCAGGACAACGCACTCGGGGACGGCACGGTGGCGCTGGACGCCGTGCTGCACCATGGTGACAGCGCTGCCTTGCAGGCGGTGTGCACCGCGCTGGCGCAGCGCCCTGGCCCCATCGTGGGCGTGACGGCGCTGCCGCCCGGCGCGGTCGACATCCCGCTGGAACGGCTGGTGATCGAACGCGCGCTCAGCGTGAACACCGCCGCTGCCGGCGGCAATGCCAGCCTGATGACGATTGGCTGAACGGGCGGCTCAGACGCGCTGCAGCGTGAACACCGGCTGTCGCCTGCCCACCCGAGCGCCACGCACGCTCAGGATGTCCGCAGCGCGGCGGGGCTGCAGGGCATTGCGCTGCGCGTTGTCGAGCCAGCCCAGCTGGTCCATCACCTCGACCGCCGCAGCCACCTGGGCCACCATGTTGCCGTCCATGATCTTGAGGGCCAATGCCTCGCCCCGGCTGCGGCTGCCCACCACCTGCACACCGTCTGCGCCGGTCTTGGACACCCAGTCCCCGCGCCCCGCGACCATGAAGTCCTGGTCGTGCCGCCCCGTGCCGGACACCAGATCAGGGCGCGACACCATGGCATCCGCAAGCGCTGTGAGGCTCTCGTCCAGCTCGCTGTCGGGCGCGCCGCCCGCCAGACGGGCATACCCTTGCGCCAGATGCGCCAGCGGCATCGCGTAGTTGGGCGCAGAACACCCATCGGTGCCCACCGCCAGCTGCCGGGGCTCCAGGCCCACGGCCTGCGCCACCCGGCTGCGAACGGCCTGCTGCAGAGGGTGATCGGGCGCAAGGTGGTCCGCCAGCGGCAGCCCCTGCAGCGCGCAGTGCGCCACAAACCCCGCATGCTTGCCGCTGCAGTTGTGGTGCCGCTCGTCGGCCACAAAGCCGCGGGGCAGCTCAAGACCCGGCAGCCCCAGCGCCGCAAACATGGGCGTGTGGCAGCCGCATTGCAGCACGCGGTAGTCCTGGTCCACGCTGGCGAGCATGCGCTCGACCTGCTGCACGTGCATGGGCTCGCCGCTGTGGCTGGCACACAGCATGGCCAGCTCTGCCGCACCCCAGCCCAGCGCGCGGGCGCCGCCCGCCATCATGAACGGCAGTGCCTGAAACGCCTTGATGGTGGACCGCGTGAACGCCATCGCGTAGGGGTCTCCGGCCCGGGCCAGCACCCGGCCGTCCCGGTTCGTCACGGCCACGGCGCCCCAATGCTGGCACTCGGCCAGATCGCCACGGGTGGATTCAATCAGGGGAACAAAGGGCATGGGATGTGGTGAAGAGCGTGAATGGCAAGGACAAGGACAAGGACAAGCACGAGGCTCAGTTCGCCACCGGTGCCAGCGTGAGCTCGTGCACCCAGCGTGCGGGCTGGCGCTGCAGGGCGCGGTAACCCGTCTGAGCCCAGGTGGTGCTCATGTCCCGGTAGCGGGGCGAGAACACCAGGCCGCTCTGGCCCGTCTGGTAGATGAAGCGCGACTGCTCCAGGTCCGCCAGGTCATACACCGCGCGCAGCGAGGCGGCGTGGCGGTTCACGAACGGGCCCTTGGCATCACCCGCGTTGTACTGGCCCACGTTGACGGTGTACGAGTCGCCGTGCGACGGCACGGCCACATCAAAAAAGCGCGCCAGCGCCGCCACATTGCCAAACGGGCGGTGCGCGCTGACGGCTGCATGCGCGGCCCCCCATTGCCAGCGCGCGGGGTCGCTGCCATAGGCGGCCTGCAGACGGTCCAGTGCCCGGCCCAGCGCCGCGGCGGACTGCTCCGCGCAGGTGCCCGGCTGGCACCACCAGCGGTCATCGCGCTCCAGCATGCCCTCCAGCCCGGCGCGGTAGTCGCGCTTGCCGTAGGTGGCCTTGAAGCGGTCTGCGCCAATGCGCGGAACAATCAGGCCCCGGGCCAGTTCGTCCGTCCAGGCGGCAAAGATCAGCGGGGCCGCCTTGTCGGCGTCCATCACGCCGTCGAAGCCCTTCAGCTCTTCCTGAGCGGCTGCCGCCAGCGGATGCGATGACTGCGCGCCGCGCAGGTGCGGCAGCAGGCGCCGCGTGGCCAGCGAGGTCACATCGCCGTGGATGGCCTGCATGCTCTGTGCATCGTGCTTGTCGGTGGCCTCGATCAGCTCGGCGATGCGTTCGTAGCGGTAGGGCAAGGCCCAGTCCTGCGCAAGGTAGTGGGCGTAGTCTGGCGCCGTGATGCGCTGGTTGGCCGTGGCCACCCAGCCCGTGCGGGCACCGTCGTCCTGCGGCGTTTGCGCGTACGCCAGCCAGCCCTTCCAGTCATAGCGCGCGTCCCAGCCCGGGGACGGCGCCACGCCACGGATGTCGTTGGCAGCATCGCGCAGCGGCACGCGGCCCACGGCCTTGAAGCGGATGTTGCCCTGGTCGTCGGCGGCCACCACGCTCTGCATGGGCGAGTGGTAGTGCGACAGTGCCTGGAACAACTCGTCCACATTCTTGGCCTGGTTCGTCAGCAGGCCGGCCAGCACGGTCTGGTTGTCGGCATCCAGGGCGCTCCATCGCAGCGCCAGCACATAACGGCTCAGGTCCAGCACCTCGGCGTGCACCGCCTGCGCGTCGCTGAGCACCGGGCCGTGGCGCGTGCTGCGCAGCGGCACCACCACATCGGCCCGGCCCTTCACGCGAATGGTTTCATTGCGCACGCCAAAGGCAGCCCAGCCGTCGGGCGTGCGGTACTGCGACGCATCAGCGGGGTTGATCTGCTCGACATACAAATCCTGCACGTCGGGACCGGTGTTGGTGAAGCCCCAGGCCACACGGTCGGTGCGGCCCAGCACCACGAAGGGCAGGCCTGGCAGCGTGGCGCCCACAGCGTCGATGGCGGCGATGGGGCTGCCGTCCGACGCCTTGCCTGCGGGTGCCTGCACGCCTGCGAAGTACCAGATCGCAGGCGCAGACAGGCCCAGGTGCGGGTCGTTGGCGAGCAGCGGCTTGCCGCTGACCGTGCGGGTGCCTGAGAGCACCCAGTTGTTGCTGCCCTTGCCTTCGTTCGTGCCTGCGTTCTGGGTCAGCTCGTCGGCCCAGGCCAGCATGCCCGCACTGACCTGGCGCGACAGAATCCCGCCGCCCTCGGTCCGCGCCTGCGCCCCCGGCGCCTGCGGCGTGGACGCTGCCGTGCCCGCCGCCGGCGCCTTGTACACACCCAGTTCGCGGTACAGCGCCGACAAATCGGCCGAGGCCGCCGGCCGCTCGCCCGGGTAGGGCGGCATCAACTGCCACAGGCGCTCGGTGTCGAGCGTGCGCGCCACCGACAGGCGCGCAAATTCGTTGCCCCAGTTGCCCCCCAGATCCAGCGCCATCATCAGCGCCCAGCCCACGCTGTCTTCGGGCTCCCATACGGCGGCAATGTCGCCCCCCGGCTTGACGCCCAGCACATGGAACTCGGGCGGCAAGGCCTGCGGACGGTTCTTGTGGAAGGCGTGGATGCCCCGGCTGTAGGCCTGCAGGGCTTCGCGGGCAGCGAGCGGCAGCCCCTCGTACTGCCGCCGGGCTGCGCCCATGATGTCCAGTGCGCGCATGAGTTTGTCGGTCTCGAGCGTGGCCTCGCCAAACACCTCCGACAGGCTGCCGTGCATCACCCGGCGGTTGAACTCGAGCTGCCAGGTGCGCTCCTGCGCATGCACGAAGCCCATGGCGAACCAGGCGTCCTGCGGGCTCTGCGCACGGATGTGCGTCACATCTGCGGCATCGCGTCGCACCTGCACGACGCTGGCAAGGCCCGCCACGCCAAGCTTGCCATCCACCACCGCAAAGCTGCGCTGCACATACACCGCCGCACCGGTGCCCGCCAGCAGCACGGCCACCACCAGCCCAACGGCTGTCCGCTTGATCCACGCCATGTCCTATGTCTCCTGTAATGGGTGTTGTTCGGGGTTCGCCCCGATGAATCGGTGCCGGATTGTGATGCCTGCGGCAGGGGCAGAAACCCGCCACGCCACGGCAGAACGCGATCAACCCGGCAAGGCCCTGGCGCCTTCAACCATGCACCGCATGGCCGTGCCAGCCGGGTCAGCGCAGATGCACCGTCGCGCCGGCCACCTGGAACATCATGACCGGCGCGCTGGGCTCGTTGAACGACACGCCCAGCGCAATCTGGCCCGTACCGTGCAGGATGCAGGCATCGCGCCGCAGCCGCACCGGCGAATCGCTGCCCTCAAACCGTACCCAGGTGCCAAAACTGCTCATGTCGGTCAGCACGAAT
This sequence comes from Paracidovorax sp. MALMAid1276, assembly GCF_049198005.1. Lineage (NCBI taxonomy): Bacteria > Pseudomonadati > Pseudomonadota > Betaproteobacteria > Burkholderiales > Comamonadaceae > Paracidovorax > Paracidovorax sp. MALMAid1276. Next base: position 8,479 of record NZ_JBMIRS010000180.1, read on the forward strand.
CCGCTGTTGCGCCAGTCGATGCGTGCGTGCAGGCGGGACACGCGCGGGTCGTTGATGCACAGCTCGGCGTCCGTGGCGCGCCCCACATGCACCGGTGCATCCACCGACGAAAAGGTGCGGTCCACCCCGTGCCAGGAGAACTGGATCTGCCCCAGGATGGAGTCGGCCGGCGCAAAGTTGCTGACCAGCCCGTCCTGCATCGTGAGCGACTCGGGCTCTTCGTTCTCGCGCCACTCGACGGAATAGAGCATGAGCGGCTCCGACTTGCCGCGGATCTCCATCATCCCCAGCTTGCGGTGCCACACATCGGGCGCCGTACCCGCTAGCAGAACGGAGGTTTCGGTGGCCCATATCTCTGCCGGGCCTGCGCGCTCGCACAGGCGCGACGCCACATTCACGGCGTCGCCATAACAATCGCCATCCACCTCCACGACTTCGCCGGTCGCCACGCCCATGCGAATGTCCATGCGCAGAGGCTGCGGCCAACGGTGCAGGCGCGATTCGTGGTGGCGCAGCAGCGTGCTGATGGCCAGCATGGCACTTGATGCGTCGCCGAACACGCACAGCACGCCATCGCCCAGCTTCTTCACCACGCGCCCGCCGCACTCTTCGATGGAGCTGGCGATCCATTGCGTGACCTGCGTCACAGCCTCGGTGGCACGCTCGTTGCCCAGGGTTTCGTACAACGACGTGCTGCCCGAAATGTCCGCGAAAACCACGGTCGACAACACACTCATGAACGCCCGCCTCTGAGTAACATCATGTGAACCAGTTTAGTGGAAGCGGCGCGCCCGCGCACGGACGAAGTGCGCCATGGTGGGGCTGGGGTTGCCCGCTGACCAGCAATGCAATACATGCGGCGCTGCCTGCCAAAAAATGCTTGCCAGCGCCCAAAAACCCACAAAAATCGGCGCCAGCGTGTTGTCTTTTCGCAAAAACAGGACGCCACCTCTTGTGTACCGCCCGGGTCCCGCTTAACTTGGCCGACCTGTTACAAATTCCCTGACCGCCGCCCCATGCGCTGGAACAAGCCCAACCTCCGAAACAGCCTGCACGACCTTCTGGGCCGTGACAAGCCGTCTTCGACCGCGTGGGTGCGTGACCAGGGGCTGGAAGACATCCGCCGCGCCATGCTGCTCTGCCTTGCGGGTGCTTCGGGCTGCGAGGTGGCCCGCATGAACATGCGGTTGCGCTATGCGGGCGACATCGAGGCGCTGTGGTACCTGCGCGGCGACCTGTTCACCACCCTGCTGCCCTTGCGCGGCAAGGCCCACGCCCAGGATGCGCTGGACCGCATCACCCCCCTCTTCCAGGGCCAGCTGCCGCGCTCGCTGCGTGCGCCGCTGTTGCAGCACGCGCGCCTTTGAGGCGGGCACGCAATCCCCACCCTCGTCCGCCCTCGGGTCTGCCTCGGCCCGGCCCGGCTACTGGTGGCCCCAGTAGATCAGCGCGTCCCGCGCCTCCACCGACAGCGACACCGTGGCCCCCACGGGCAGCAGCACCTTGGTCTCCACATGCCCGAACGGCAGGTTGGTGAGCACCGGCGCCTTGATCTGCGAACGCAGCCAGTCCACCACGGTCTGCAGTTTGAAGCCCTTGTCGTGCGGGGCCAGCTTGTACTGCGTGAACTGCCCCAGCACCACCGCCTTTTGCTGCGCCAGCACGCCAGCGTGCAGCAATTGCGTCAGCATGCGCTCGACCCGGTAGGGGTGCTCGCTGATGTCTTCCAGGAAGAGGATGCCGCCCTTCACCTGCGGAAAGTAAGGCGTTCCGACCAGCGACGTAAGCACCGCCAGGTTGCCGCCCCACAACGTGGCGCTTTTCACGTACACATCGGGCACCGCCGGCTTGCCGGTGACGGCGTGGGGCTTTTCATGGTTCATGCGCCAGCCCGTGCCTTCACCGTGGCCGGTGAGCAGGTCGTCGAAGCATGCGGCCATGATGTCGTCCGGCTCGCCCGCCACACCCCAGTCCACTTCGAGCGACGGCCCCGCCCAGGTCGTGGCACCGGTGCGGGCCAGCACGGCAGATTGAAAGGCCGTGAAGTCGCTCATGCCCACGAACCGCGTGCCCCGCTCGATGGCCTTGGCCACCTTCTTGTACTGAATGCCGGGCAGGATGCGCGTGAAGCCGTAGGCCGCGCGCGAGATCAGCGCCAGGTCGGCACCGCTGGCGGCCGCGCGGTGAATGGCCGCCAGGCGCGTGGCGTCATCGCCCGCAAAGCGCGTGTGCGTGGCCAGCGCATCGGCGTCCACCTCCACCTCGTGGCCCAGGGCCTTGAGGCGTGCAATGCCGCGCCTGAACGCCGCCTTGTCGCGCACGGCGCTGGCGGGCGAGTAGATGTAGATGTGCCGGGGACCATGGTCGTGGTCGCACTGCGAATGGTCGTGGTCGTGAAGGTGGTCGTGCAAAGCGTTCAGGCCCGCCGTGGGGCCTGCTCCGTCAACAAAGGGGATCCGGCGCCGCGTCAAGCACCGCTGCGGCGGACACCGGGAAACGAGAAGTATTCCACAGCCCGCGCGGCCACTGCCTCGCCGTGCTCCTGCACAAAGTGCCCCGCATGCGGCAGCACCAAGGGCTCGGGGCAGCCGCGCAGGGCGTTCTGCAGCGCGCGCATGGTGGGCAGCCCCAGCACCGGGTCCTGCGCGCCCACCACCACCAGGCTCTGGCCCTGCCACTGGTGTCGCCAGAAATCGCGGGCCGCGCGCGACAGGGCTGCGCCCGGATCATCGGCTGCGGCGGGCACCCGTTCGGGGAATGCGCGCAGCGCTGCGCGGTAGCCCTTGTCAGGAAACGGCGCGTCATAGGCCGCGCATTCAGCAGGACTCAGGTGCGGGTTGCCGCGCGCCAGCAGGCGCCCCACCCCGTACAGCGGCTTGTCGCGGCACATGGCGCGCCAGTCCACAAATCCCTGGGGCAGGGGCGTGTCGCCGGTCGCCAGCACCGTGTTCATCGCCAGCAGGCCGCCGAAGCGCTCGGGCATGGCCATGGGCAGGGTCAGGCCCAGGATGCCGCCCCAGTCTTGCACCACCAGCACCACGTTGCGCAAGTCGAGGCGCTCGATCAGCTCCAGCAGCACCTGGCGGTGCGCGTCGAACTGGTGGAATGCATCCTTCTTGGGCTTGTCGCTCTTGCCAAAGCCGATCAGGTCGGGCGCCACCACGCGGTCGCCAGCGGCCAGCAAGACCGGGATCATGCGGCGATACAGGTAGCTCCAGGCCGGGTTGCCGTGCAGGCACAGCCAGGTGCGGGGCGCATCCGACGGCCCCTCATCGAGGTAGTGCAAACGCAAACCCGCCAGGCTCGGCAGATCGCTGACGTACTGCGGCGCCCAGGGGTAGCCCGGCAGATCGGCAAATGCCGCATCGGGCGTGCGCAGGGCGTCGTCGCGCAGCGGGTGGCGGGCGCGGGCGTCGGCACGCTGCGCGCTGCGGCGCCCTGCAAAGAACTGGCTGAGCAGGCTGCCGCATTCCTGTGCCAGTACACCGCCCACCACCTCGGTCTGGTGGTTGATCTCGGCATGGCCGAACAGGTTGAGCACCGAGCCGGCCGCGCCCGTCTTGGGCTCTGCCGCGCCATACACCACGCGGGCCAGGCGCGCATGCAGCATGGCGCCGCTGCACATGGCGCAGGGCTCCAGCGTCACGTACAGGCTGCAGCCGTCCAGCCGGTAATTGGCCAGCCGCTGCGCTGCGGCGCGCAGCGCCACGATCTCGGCGTGGGCCGTGGGGTCGTGGCCCTGCACCGGGGCGTTGCGGCCGGTGGCAATCACCTGGCCGTCCTTCACCACGACGGCGCCCACCGGCACCTCGCCCGCCTGCGCGGCGGCCTGCGCCTCGGCCACGGCCAGACGCATCCAGTGGGTGTCGGTTGCGTTCTCGGATGCCATTGCTATTATTTATATAGCTACAAAGTATTTACAGATAAGCGCTGAAGGCGAATTTGATGCTTATTTTTCTTCGTCCGGCATGGGCCGGGTCTGCTGCATCAGCGTGTCCATCTGCTGGCGAACCTGCTGCTGGATCTGCTGGCTCTGGTCGCGCACCGTGGCCGCCTGCGCCGGGGCCTGGGCCGACGCTGGCGCCAGCGCGGGCACGGCTTGCACCGGCGCGCGCGTGGCAGTCATCTGCTTCTTGACCAGCACGCCCACCAAGGCGAGCACCACCACCAGTCCCACCATGCCAAACATCCCGCGCATGCCGCTTCTCCTTGTGGGGCGCCCTGCCCCGTTTGCCCAGCCGCCGACTGTATCTGCATCCGCGCAGCACGCACAAAAACGGCCGCGCGAAGCGGCCGTGTCAAGGGGGCGGGGGCCCGGTCAGTTCAGCGCAACGCGGCTGCCGTCCTTGAAGGTGTAGAGCGTCACGGCCGGCGTGGTCAGCTCGCCCTTGGGCGTGAAGGCGATGTTGGCCGTCACGCCCTTGTATTCCGTCTTGGCCAGGAACGGGGTGAACACCTTGGGGTCGACCGAGCCCGCACGCTTCATGGCGTCACCCAGAACCATGGCGGCATCGTAGGCATAGGGGCTGTAGATCTGGAACTGGCCGGGAAACTTCGCGTCGTAGCGCTTCTTCCAGTCGGCGCCGCCCTGCATTTTGTCCACCGATGCGCCGCCTGTGGCGCAGGTCACGTTCTTCAGGGCCGGGGTCTTGCCCGACAGCTCGGGCAGCTTCTCGGTGCACAGCGCGTCGCCGCCGAAATACTTCACATGGCCCAGGCCCAGCTGTTCCATCTGGCGCAGCATGGGGCCGGCCTGCGCGTCCAGGCCGCCGTAGAAGATCGCATCGGGCTTCTTGTTCTTGATGGCCGTGAGGATGGCCATGAAGTCGGTGGCCTTGTCGTTGGTGAATTCCTCGGCCACCACCTTCAGGCCCTTTTGCAGCGCCGTGGCCTTGAACACCGAGGCCACGCCCTGGCCATAGGCCGTACGGTCGTCGATGATGGCCACGCTCTTGAGCTTCTGGTGGTCGGCGCCAAACAGCGCCAGCGCTGCGCCCAGCGCGTTGTCGTTGGCGATCAGGCGGAAGGTGGTCTTGTGGCCGGGCTTGGTCAGGTCGGGGTTGGAGGCCGATGCGGTGATGTGCGGCACCTCGCACCGGGCATAGATGGCGGATGCGGGAATGGACGTGCCCGACTGCAGGTGCCCCACCACGCCGGCCACCTTCTGGTCGCACAGCTTTTGCGCCACGGCGGTGGCCTGGCGCGGGTCACCCGCGTCGTCTTCGGCGGCGATCTCGAACTTGATCTTCTTGCCGCCGATCACCAGGTTCTGGGCGTTCAGGTCATCGATCGCCAGGCGCACGCCGTTTTCCGTGTCCTTGCCGATGTGGGCAATGCCGCCCGACAGCGGCCCGGCGTGGGCGATCCTGACGGTCTGCACGTCCTGGGCAGACGCGGCAGCGGCTGCTGCGCTGAGCGCGCACAGAACGGAAAGGCGGGAAAGGCTGGGCAAGGACGAGGGGGCAAAAGAGAGGCTGGGCACGGGAAATGTCTCCGGAATCGGTCAGTGAATAGCTGCGTTGTGCACCAATCTTGTACACAACGTGGCCCGCATCCTAGCCACGCATCAGGCAGATTCCGGGCAGTTGCTATGCAAACTTAGTAAATTGCGCCGGCATTAACCCCGCTAATGGGCGTCGGGGGCCAGCACGTTGGTGGAGGGGCGCTGGAATGTCCCGCATCACCTTCGCGAGTGCGTGACAGTGCGGATCGGGATGGGCCGCAAGGCGTCTTTTTGCAGCCAATGGCCGAGCTATTGGCAAGAAAAGCAACGCGGCGGACCGCCCGAGCAGCGCTATCACGGACCGCTGGGAGTGATGCGGGGCATCCCTAGGATAATCACGCCCCATGTCCCTCCTGCCCCACCAGCTCGAACTGCTCTCCCCCGCGCGCGACGCCGACATCGGCATCGAAGCCGTCAACCACGGCGCCGACGCCGTCTACATCGGGGGGCCCGCCTTTGGCGCGCGGGCCAGCGCGGGCAACGACATCCGCGACATCGAGCGGCTGGTGAAACACGCGCACCGCTTCAACAGCCGCATCTTCATCACGCTGAACACCATCCTGCGCGACGACGAACTGGAGGCCGCGCGCCAGATGGCCTGGCAGGTGTACGAGGCGGGCGCCGACGCACTCATCATCCAGGACATGGGCCTCCTGGCCCTTTCCGACATGCCGCCCATCCAGCTGCATGCCAGCACCCAGACGGATATCCGCACGCCCGAGAAGGCGCGCTTTCTGCAGGACGCAGGCCTGTCACAGATCGTGCTGGCGCGCGAGCTGACGGTGCAGCAGATCGCCGCCGTGCACAAGGCGCTGGGGCCGGTGGACGCGCCCGGCCGCGCCAACATCGAGTTTTTCATCCACGGCGCGCTGTGCGTGGCCTACAGCGGCCAGTGCAATATCAGCCATGCGCAAACGGGCCGCAGCGCCAACCGGGGCGACTGCAGCCAGGCCTGCCGCCTGCCCTACCAGGTGACCGACGCGCAGGGCCGCTTCATCGCGCACGACAAGCACGTGCTGAGCATGAAGGACAACAACCAGAGCGACAACCTGCGCGCCCTGATTGACGCGGGTGTGCGCAGCTTCAAGATCGAAGGGCGCTACAAAGACATGGGCTATGTGAAGAACATCACCGCCCACTACCGCACGCTCATCGACGAGATCCTGGAAGAGCGCGAGAGCGCGGGCCGCCCGCTGTCGCGCTCGTCCAGCGGCGCCACCACCTTCACCTTCACGCCCGACCCGCTGCAGAACTTCAACCGCGAGTTCACCGACTACTTCGTGACCGGCCGCAAGGAAGACATCGGCGCGTTCGACACCCCCAAGAACCCGGGCCAGGCCATCGGCTGGGTGACCAAGGTGGGCCCCGATTTTGTGGAGCTGGAAGTGAGCGACCCCGCCACCGTGCTGCACAACGGCGACGGCCTGTGCTACTACGACCTGCACAAGGAGCTGGTGGGCATGGCCATCAACGTGGCGGAGCCGGTTTCCGCACGCAGCGTGGGGCAATGGCGCGTGTACCCCAAGGACCCGATGGACGGCTTCAAGGACCTGCGCAAGGGCACGGAGGTCAACCGCAACCGCGACATGGACTGGGTGCGCACGCTGGAGAAAAAGTCCAGCGACCGCCGCATCGGCCTGTGGGCGCAGCTGAGCGAAACGCCCACGGGCTTCAGCCTGCTGCTGACCGACGAGGACGGCAACGTGGGCGCGGCCGAGGTGCAGCAGCCCCACCAGGCCGCAACCGATGCCGGCAAGGCCGAGGCCAGCCTGCGCGAGCAGCTCGGCCGCTTTGGCGCCACCATTTTTGCGGTGCACGCCATTGCGCTCTCGCTCTCGCAGCCGTGGTTCGTGCCCGCCTCGGTGCTCAACGCGCTGCGCCGCGATGCGCTGGCCGACCTGGAAGCCTGCCGCGCGCGCAACTTTGCCCGCCTGCAGCGCGCGGTGCCGGTGGAGCCGCCCGTGCCCTACCCGGAAGACACGCTCTCGTTCCTGGGCAACGTGTTCAACCAGAAGGCGCACGATTTTTATGTGCGCCACGGCGTGAAGGTGATAGCTGCGGCCTATGAGGCGCACGAGGAGGAAGGCGAGGTCAGCCTGATGATCACCAAGCACTGCGTGCGATTCAGCATGAGCCTGTGCCCCAAGCAGGCCAAGGGCGTGACGGGCGTGCAGGGCACCATCAAGGCCGAGCCGCTGATGCTGATCAACGGCAAGGAAAAGCTCACCCTGCGCTTTGACTGCAAGCCCTGCGAGATGCACGTGGTCGGCAAGATGAAGAAGTCGGTGCTGAACCAGCACGACAAGGACATGCAGGCCGTGCCGCTGCAGTTCTACCGCACCCGGCCCGCTGCCAAATCACTCACAAAATGATAGCCTTCAGCGCTTACCCAGTAAGCGCTGAAGGCTATTTTCATTCATATTTTTACGCAGGGTGCGTGCCGCGCGGCGCCGCATCCCGCGCCAGCCGCAGCCCGGTGAACTGCCAGCGCGCCGTGGCCGGGAAGAAGTTGCGGTAGGTCAGCCGCTCGTGCCCCGGAGGGGTGGCGAGCGAGCTGCCGCGCAGCACGTACTGGTTGACCATGAACTTGCCGTTGTATTCGCCCACCGCGCCATCGGCCACTCGGAAGCCGGGGTAGGGCGAGTAGCTCGATTGCGTCCACTGCCAGGCCGCGCCAAACCACTCAGTCGCTACCTGCGAATGGTTTTGCGCCGCGTGCTCCCATTCGGCCTCGGTCGGCAGCCGGGCACCCGCCCAGCGAGCGAAGGCATCGGCCTCGAAGTACGACAGATGCAGCACGGGCTGGCTGCCCTGCAGCGGCTGCAGGCCCGTCAGCGTGAAGTGCAGCCATTCGCCGTCGGCTGCGCGCTGCCAGTACAGCGGGTGCGCCAGGTCCTGTGCGCAGCGCCAGTCCCAGCCCTCGGCCAGCCACAGGGCGGGGTCGGCGTAGCCGCCGGCGTCCACAAACGCCGCGTATTCGGCCTGCGTGACCAGGCGCGATGCGATCTCGAACGGCTGCAGGAACACGCGGTGGCGCGGCGATTCGTTGTCGAACGCGAAGCCCGCGCCGCCATGGCCCAGGTCGGCCAGGCCGCCGTTCAGGGGGTGCCACGCCGGCCGGGCCGGGTCGTCATCGCGGCCATGCACGGGCGCGCCACCTTCCGGCAGCGCCCCGTAGGCCGGCCAGAGCGGGTTGCGCGACAGCAGGTGCAGGATGTCGGTGAGCATCAGCTCCTGGTGCTGCTGCTCGTGCTGCAGGCCCAGCTCGACCAGCGCACACACGGCCGCATCGTGCAGCACGCCGGGCAGCAGCCGCGCCATGCGGGCGTCCACGTTGGCGCGGTAGTCCAGCACCTCGCTGAGCGCGGGCCGGGTCAGCAGGCCGCGCTCGGGGCGCGGGTGCTTGGCGCCCACGCCGTTGTAGTACGAATTGAACAGCACGCGGAACGCAGGGTGGAAGGGCGCAAAGCCGGGCTCGTTCGGCTCCAGCACAAAGGTCTCGAAGAACCAGGTGGTGTGGGCCAGGTGCCACTTCACGGGGCTGGCGTCGGGCATGGACTGGGCCGCGCAGTCCTCGGCCGACAACGGGGCTGCCAAGGCGCGCGAGCGCTTGCGCACTACCGTGTAGCGCGCATGCAGGTCGTTCGGGTTGGTGGTCATGGCTGTCGTATGCGATGGGCGTGGGGCGTGGGGAGCATCAGGGCCGGGCGTGCACCACGGCAAACCAGCCCCGCTCGTCCGTCCAGGCCTGGGCCTCGCTGAAGCCCGCGCGCTCCAGCATGGCGGTGAACACGGGCAAGGGGTATTTGTAGCTGTTCTCGGTGTGGATGCGCTCGCCCTGCTCGAACACCCGCCCGCCGCCCGGCCAGCGCACGCGTGAGTCGGCACGCGCCTCCAGGTGCATCTCGATGCGCGACTCCTGCGGGTTGAAAAAGGCCCGGTGCTGCCATTGGTCCAGGTCGAAATCGCTGCCGATCAGGCGGTTCACATGGCGCAGCACGTTGCGGTTGAACTCGGCCGTCACGCCCGCAGCGTCGTCGTAGGCGGCTTCCAGCACCTGCACGTCCTTGGGCAGGTCGATGCCGATCAACAGCCCGCCGTCGTCGTCCACCAGCTCGCGCATGTGGGCCAGCAGTTCCATCGCGTGCGGCGGGTCGAAGTTGCCGATGGACGAGCCGGGGTAGAACACCAGCCGCCCCGCCCTTGGGATGTCGGCGGGCAGCTGCACGCCGTGCGTCATGTCGCCACCGACCGCGCGGGCGTCCAGCCAGGGCAGGTCGGTCTGCAGGCCGGCCACGGCCTCGCGCAGGTAGTCCGCAGAGATGTCCACCCCCACAAAACACGCAGGCCGCACCAGTTGGCACAGGGTGCGCGCCTTCTGGCAGTTGCCGGCGCCCAGTTCGATCAACGTGCGCCCCGCGCCCACCGACCGCGCAATGTCGCCCGCATGCTGCTGCATCAGCGCATGCTCGGTGCGGGTGGGGTAGTACTCGGGCAGCCGCGTGATGGCCTCGAACAGGCGCGAACCCTGCTGGTCGTAGAAGTATTTGGGCGAAATGCTGGCGGGCCGCTGGCTGAGCCCGTGGGTGATGTCGTCGGCGTCTCGGGTCCGTGGCATGGCGGGGGTGCTAGGTGGGGCGCCGCAGGCGCGGGGCACGGCAGGGGCGGTTGTCCACCGACCCCTCGCCGCCTCGAAGCCGCCCATTCTGCGCACATTGCATCGGCGTGTATGTAGGCCAAGACCCTTCGGCGGTCCGGCTCGGCCCTGCGTGGCGGTCGCGGCCTCACTCGGGCTCGCCCCTTGGCACCTGCCATCCCCGCGGAGCTTTCCTGGATTTTTTGGCACTTTTGCCCCAAGCCATGCTCCAAGCCGCTGATTGACGGAGGCCCCATGCCTATCTCCCCTACGTTCGCGCCCTCGCAGCCCTGGCACTCACCCGCAGACCCTGCCCGGCGCAGGACGCTGCAGCGCGCGGCTTGGAGCGCGGCCGCTGTGGCGGTTCCCGCGCTGGTGCAGGCCTCCTGGGCGCAGGGTGCGCAGCGCCTGCAGCCCACACCCCGGCAGACGGAAGGCCCCTTCTACCCCGTCGCCCTGCCCGCCGACAGCGATGCCGACCTGCTGCGCAACGGCTCGCTGAGGCACTACGCCGAAGGCCAGCCCGTGTGGGTGGAGGGCCGCGTGACCGACACGCAGGGCGCGCCGCTGGCGGGCGGGGTGGTGGAGATCTGGCAGTGCGACGCCGCCGGCCACTACCACCACCCGGGCGACGGCGGTCGGGCGGCCGAGGCCTTCCAGGGTTTCGGGCGCGTCACGCTGGGGCACGATGGGCGCTACCGCTTCCGCACCATCCGCCCCGCGCCGTACTCTGGCCGCACGCCCCACATCCATTTCAAGGTGCGCCTTGCGCAGCGCGAGCTGCTGACCACGCAGATGTATGTGACCGGCGACCCCGGCAATGCGCGCGACTTTTTGTGGAGCCGCCTGAGCGAAGCCGATCGCGCCGCGCTCACCGTGCCTTTCACCGCCTCCAGCGACGGGCCGCGCGCCGAGTTTGCACTGGTGGTGCAAACCTGAGGCAGGGCGCGCCGGAGCCGGTACAGTGCGCGCTTTGCCATTGCTTCTCTCGCCTGTTCATCTCCCGCCTGTCGCATGGATTCCGTCAGCCAATTCGTTCTGGGCGCCTCGGTCGCCCTCTCCACCATGGGGCGGCGCACCGCCGTCTGGAAGGCCGCCGTGTGGGGCGGCATCGCAGGCACGCTGCCCGACCTGGACGCATTCATCGACCACGGCGACGCCATCCTCAACATGGTGCTGCACCGCGCGCAGAGCCATTCGCTGCTCTACCTGTCGGCCCTGTCGCTGCCGCTGGCCTGGGCCGTGTCGCGCCTGCACGGCGAGCCCGCGCTGCTGCGGCGCTGGTGGCTGGCGCTGTGGCTGGCCCTGGTCACCCACCCCTTGCTCGACTGGTTCACGGTGTATGGCACCCAGCTGCTGCTGCCGTTCACGCACTTTCCGTATGCCGTCGGCAGCATGTTCATCATCGACCCGCTCTACACCCTGCCGCTGCTGGCGGGCGTGGTGGCAGCCCTGGCCATGCGCCAGGACCGGGGGCTGGCCTGGGCGCGGGGCGGTCTGGCGGTGAGCACGGCGTATCTGGCCTGGAGCGTGGCCGCCCAGCACCAGGCCCTGCAGCAGATCATGGCTTCGCCGCCCGAGCGGGAGCTGGCGCCGCACCAGATTCTCGTCACCCCCGCGCCGTTCAATACCCTGCTCTGGCGCGCCGTGGTGGTCACGCCCACGCATTACTACGAGGGCTATGCCTCGCTGCTCGATGGCGGCCGCCCCGTGCGCTGGAGCCGCCACGCACGCGGCGCCGACCTGTATGCGCAGCACCGGCAGGCACCGCTGGTCGCGCGGGTGGCGCAGTTCAGCCATGGGTTCTTCAAGATGAGCGAGGCGGGAGGCGACGTGTTCATCACCGACCTGCGCATGGGCAGTGAGCCCACCTACACCTTCCACTTCAACCTGGGCCCGGGGCCGCAGCTGGCCGAGGGCGGGCGTGCCAGCACGCAGCAATGGCAGCGCCCCGACCTGGCCACCGCCCTGCCCTGGCTCTGGCAGCGCATGTGGGGGCGCGATGTCAGCCTGAACTGAGCGTTCAGGCGAGACTCCTAGGCTAGGAGTCCGCGCGGCAGAAGGAGCATCGGCTGCAACGCTTCAATGCCTTCTACCGCTCAGACTCCTACGCGGCGGCCGCGCAGGCGCTGCACCAGCGTCACGCCGGCCAGCACCAGGCCGCCGGCCACGATGCCGACCACAGCGTTGAGCAGATTTTCGGCCACCACTTGCCACACGCCGCCGGCGGGCCACTGGCCGGCGGCAGCCGCAGCGCCCTCGATCGCGTGGTGCAGCGCTGGCACGCCGTGCACCAGAATGCCGCCGCCCACTAGGAACATCGCCGCCGTGCCCGCCACGGACAGGCCCTTCATCAGCCAGGGCGCTGCGCGCAGGATGCCTGCGCCCAGGGCGCGCGCCGCGCCGCCCGTCTTGGCGCTGAGCCACAGGCCCAGGTCGTCCAGCTTGACGATGCCCGCCACGAGCCCGTAGACGCCGACCGTCATGAGCACCGCAATGCCCGACAGCACCGCCACCTGCGTCCCAAACGGTGCTGTGGCCACCGTGCCCAGGGTGATGGCAATGATTTCGGCCGACAAGATGAAATCGGTGCGCACGGCGCCCTTGATCTTGTCCTTTTCGAACGCGACAAGGTCGATGTCGGGATTGGCATTGGCATGGGCGCGGCTCGCGTGTTCGGCCGCATCTTCGTGCGGCGAGTGCAGAAACTTGTGCGCCAGCTTTTCAAAGCCCTCGAAGCACAGGAAGGCGCCGCCCAGCATCAGCAGCGGCGTGACAGCCCAGGGCGCAAAGCTGCCGATGAGCAACGCAGCGGGCACCAGGATGAGCTTGTTCACGAACGAGCCCTTGCACACGGCCCACACCACGGGAATCTCCCGCTCGGCCTGCACGCCCGTCACCTGCTGGGCATTCAGGGCCAGGTCGTCGCCCAGCACGCCTGCCGTCTTCTTGGCAGCCACTTTGGTCAATACGGACACATCGTCGGCCATGGTGACGCCCTTCTTCGCGGCCACCTTGGTCATGACGGCCACGTCGTCGAGGATGGTGGCGATATCGTCGAGCAGGGCCAGCAAGCTGCCAGAAGCCATGAAAAGTCCTTGAAGGGGATGAAAAGCGCCGACTATAGCAACGCGCCAAGACGATGCTGCGGCTCTTCTGCGCCCCATGAAAAACGGGGCCAAAGCCCCGTTGAACATCGTCCTCTACGCACCGCCCCGCGGCCTGTTGCGGCCCGTCCAAGGCGCGCAAGCGCCCTACCCCATCCGTCGAGAGCGCACAGCCCCACGCCCGGGCAGCCGAGCAAGGGCCGCCCCGCAGCGAGGCCTGCGTCCCCCTTCCCGAAACGCGCAGCGATTCGAGAGAAGGGGGAAGCGGCGCAGCCGCTCAGGGGGTAGTCCCTGCTCAATCCACCCACTTGCGCGCATTGCGCCAGATGCGCATCCAGCCGCTGTACTGCGCCGGGTCTTCGCTGGTCCAGCTCATCTGCACGTTGCGGAACACGCGCTCGGGGTGCGGCATCATGGCCGTGAAGCGGCCATCCTGCGTGGTCACAGCCGTGAGGCCACCCATGCTGCCATTGGGGTTGAAGGGGTATTGCTCCGTCGCGCGGCCGTGGTTGTCCACGTAGCGCATGGCGGCAATGGCCTTGTCGGCGTTGCCCCGGTACTTGAAGTTGGCATAACCCTCGCCATGCGCCACCGCAATCGGCAGGCGGCTGCCCGCCATGCCTTGCAGGAACAGGCTGGGCGACTCCAGCACTTCCACCAGCGAAAGGCGGGCCTCGAAGCGCTCGCTCTGGTTGGTGGTGAAGCGCGGCCAGTCTTGTGCGCCGGGGATGATGTCGGCCAGCTCGGCAAACATCTGGCAACCGTTGCACACGCCCAGGCCGAACGTGTCCGCGCGGCCGAAGAAGCCCTGGAACTGCGCGGCCAGCACCGGGTTGAAGGTGATGGAGCGCGCCCAGCCGATGCCCGCGCCCAGCGTATCGCCATAGCTGAAGCCACCGCAGGCGACCACGCCCTTGAAGTCTTCGAGCTTGACCCGGCCGGTCTGCAGGTCGGTCATGTGCACGTCATACGCCTCGAAGCCTGCTTCGGTGAAGGCGTAGGCCATTTCGATGTGCGAGTTCACGCCCTGCTCGCGCAGGATGGCCACCTTGGGCTTGGCGAGGTTGAGGTACGGCGCAGCCACGTTGTCGGCCGCGTCGAACGTGAGGTGCACGTGCAGGCCGGGGTCGGTGGGCTCGCCCGCAGCAGCGTGCTCGGCATCGGCATTGGCGGGGTTGTCGCGCTGCTGGCAGATCTTCCAGCTCACCGCATCCCACACCTGGTGCAGGTCGGCCAGCTTGGCGCTGAACACCGCCTTGGCATCGCGCCAGACCTGCAGCTCGCCCTTGCCAGCGTCGATCTCGGACGACGCCGGGCGCGTCTTGCCGACGAAGTGGCTGAACTTGGACAGGCCGTGCTCGCGCAGGGTCTGCATGACCTCGTTGCGCTCGGCGGTGCGCACCTGCAGCAGTACGCCCAGCTCTTCGTTGAACAGCGCCTTGAGCGTGAGCTCCTCGCGGCGTGCGCTCACCTGCTGCGCCCAGTTCTTGGCGTCGCCGGTTTCCATGCGGCTGTCGCTGATGCCGTCGCCTTCGGTGACCAGCAGGTCCACATTCAGAGCGACGCCCACATGGCCCGCAAAGGCCATTTCGGCGGCCGCAGCCAGCAGGCCGCCATCGCTGCGGTCGTGGTAGGCCAGGACCTGGCCCTTGGCGCGCAGCGCATTCACGGCGTTGACGAGGTTGACCAGGTCCTGGGGGTCATCCACATCGGGCACCACGTCGCCGCTTTGCTCCAGCGTCTGGCCCAGGATGCTGCCGCCCATGCGGTTCTGGCCCTTGCCCAGATCGATCAGCACCAGGGTGGTGTCGGCCTCGGTGGCATCGAGCTGCGGTGTGAGCGTGCCGCGCACGTCAGACAGCGAGGCGAAGGCGCTCACGATCAGGCTGACCGGCGAGGTGACCTTTTTCTTGTCGGAACCTTCGCTCCACTGGGTGCGCATGGACAGGCTGTCCTTGCCCACGGGGATGGAGACGCCCAGCGCAGGGCACAGCTCCATGCCCACGGCCTTCACGGTCTCGTACAGCGCGGCATCTTCTCCGGGCTCGCCGCAGGCGGCCATCCAGTTGGCCGACAGCTTGACGCGCGGCAGCTCGATGGGAGCCGCCAGCAGGTTGGTAATGGCTTCGGCCACGGCCATGCGGCCGGACGCAGGTGCGTTGATGGCGGCCAGCGGCGTGCGCTCGCCCATGCTCATCGCTTCGCCCGCAAAGCCCTTGTAATCGGCCAAGGTTACGGCGCAATCGGCCACCGGCACTTGCCAGGGGCCGACCATCTGGTCGCGGTGGCTCAGGCCGCCCACGGTACGGTCGCCGATGGTGATGAGGAATCGCTTGGAGGCGACCGTGGGGTGGGCCAGCACATCGATCACGGCTTTTTGCAGCGGCACGCCGGTCAAGTCCATGGGCACGAACTCACGCGCCACGGTTTTCACGTCGCGGTGCATCTTGGGCGGCTTGCCCAGCAGCACATTCATGGGCATGTCCACGGGCAGCTTCTGGTCGTCCGCCGTGGCAGCAGGGTCGTGCAGCACCAGCTGGCGCTCTTCGGTCGCCGTGCCGATCACGGCGAACGGGCAACGCTCGCGTTCGCAGAAGGCTTTGAACTGTTCCAGCGACTCGGGCGCAATCGCCAGCACGTAACGCTCTTGCGATTCGTTGCTCCAGATTTCCTTCGGGCTCATGCCGGACTCTTCGAGCTGCACGGCGCGCAGGTCGAAACGCGCGCCGCGGCCTGCGTCGTTGGTCAGCTCAGGGAAGGCGTTGGACAAACCGCCCGCGCCCACGTCGTGGATGGCCAGGATGGGGTTGTTGCTGCCCTGCGCCCAGCAATGGTTGATGACCTCTTGCGCACGGCGCTCGATCTCGGGGTTGCCGCGCTGTACCGAGTCAAAGTCCAGTTCGGCCGCGTTGGTGCCGGTGGCCATGGAACTGGCCGCGCTGCCGCCCATGCCGATGCGCATGCCGGGGCCGCCCAGCTGGATCAGCAGTGAACCGGCGGGGAACTCGATCTTCTTCGTCAGCTCGGCGTCGATCACGCCCACACCGCCCGCGATCATGATGGGCTTGTGGTAGCCGCGCTGCACGCCGCCCACTTCCTGCTCGTACTCGCGGAAGTAGCCGTTCAGGTTGGGGCGGCCGAATTCGTTGTTGAACGCTGCACCGCCGAGAGGCCCTTCGACCATGATCTGCAGCGGGCTGGCAATGTGCTCGGGCTTGCCGACGCTGCTGCCCCAGAGCTTGGACACGGTGAAGCCCGTGAGGCCTGCCTTGGGCTTGGAACCGCGCCCGGTAGCGCCTTCGTCGCGGATCTCGCCGCCGGCGCCGGTGGAGGCACCCGGGAACGGCGAAATGGCCGTGGGGTGGTTGTGCGTTTCCACCTTCATCAGCACATGCTGGGTGACGCTACTCTTTTGATAGCTGTTAGCGCTTGATGGATAAGCGCTAGGGGCCATTTTGGCCACAAACCTTTCGACCTGGTGGCCTTCCATCACCGAGGCGTTGTCCGAATACGCGATCACCGTGTGCTGGGGCGCCAGCTGGTGGGTGTTGCGGATCATGCCGAACAGGCTCTTGTCTTGCGCCACGCCGTCGATGGTGAACTGGGCGTTGAAGATCTTGTGGCGGCAGTGCTCGCTGTTGGCCTGGGCGAACATCATCAGCTCCACGTCGGTGGGGTTGCGCTTGAGGCCATTGAACGCGTTGACGAGGTAGTCGATTTCGTCGTCGGCCAGCGCCAGACCGAAGCGGGTGTTGGCCGCTTCGAGTGCCGCGCGGCCACCGGCCAGCACGTCCACATGCTCCATGGGTGCGGGCTGCAGTTCGGTGAACAGGGCTGCGGCGGCGCTGCGGTCTGCCACCACCGACTCGGTCATGCGGTCATGCAGCAAGGCGGCGACCTGGCCCCATTGCTCGGCGGTCAGCTCGGGCGCCTTGCCCAGCAGGCCCGCCTTCAGGCTGATGCGGTATTCGGTGATGCGCTCCACGCGGCGGATGGCGATGCCGCAGTTGCGCGCGATGTCGGTGGCCTTGGAAGCCCAGGGCGACAGCGTGCCCAGGCGGGGGGTGACGATAAGGACAGCACCGTCTTCGGGGCCTGCGTACGGGTCGCCATAGGTCAGCAGCGCGGCCAAGCGCTCTTGCTCAGCGGGCGTGGGGGCTGCATCGGTGGCAACCAGGTGCACGAAACGCGCTGCAATGCCGCTGATCTTGGGGTGGATCGCCTCCAGGGCGGGTTGGAGTTGCTGGGCGCGGAAGGAGCTGAGGGCGTTGCCGCCCGCCAGCGTGGTCATGTGCAAGGTCACGGTAGCGGCCTGTTGGGGTCTGAGGGGGTGGGAGTGCTTCGGCCCGGCGGCATGCCCTGCATGCGGCCAGTGCGAAGCCCGCCATTTTACCGGGCATGGCCTCGCGAACCGCGCGGCGCGGGGTGCGATGGGATAATCCGGCGCATGAGCATCACCATCAAAAGCGCCGAGGACATCGAGGGCATGCGCCTGGCCTGCCGCCTGGCCTCCGAAGTGCTGGACTACATCACACCGCACATCAAACCCGGCATCACCACCAAAGAGATCGACCGCCTGGGCGCCGAATGCATGGCCCACCAGGGCACCATCTCGGCCACGGTGGGCTACCAGCCGCCGGGCTACCCGCCCTACCCCGCATCGCTGTGCACCTCGGTCAACCACGTGGTCTGCCATGGCATCCCCAACGACAAGCCGCTCAAGAAGGGCGATATCGTCAACGTGGACGTGACCGTGATCACCAAAGACGGCTGGTATGGCGACAACAGCCGCATGTTCCTGATCGGCGAGTGCTCCATCGCCGCCAAGCGCTTGTCGGCACTGACCTTCGAGGCCATGTGGCACGGCATCGTGCAGGTCAAGCCCGGCGCACGGCTGGGCGACGTCGGCCACGCCATCCAGAAGTTCGCCGAAGGCCACGGCTTTTCAGTGGTGCGCGAATTCTGCGGCCACGGCATCGGCCAGAAATTCCACGAAGAGCCGCAAGTGCTGCACTATGGCAAGCCCGGCACGCTCGAAGAACTGGTGCCCGGCATGGTGTTCACCATCGAGCCCATGATCAACGCCGGCCGCCGCGAGGTGAAGGAATTCGGCAACGACGGCTGGACCATCGTGACCAAGGACCACAGCCTGTCGGCGCAGTGGGAGCACACCGTGCTGGTCACGCCCACGGGTTACGAGGTGATGACGCTGTCGGCCGGCTCGCCGCCTTTGCCGGCCTTTGTGACGGCCACCCGGACCTGAGCACCCGAGCCCCGCGCGGCCTGCGGGCTCAACGCTTGCATCGCCGGTTCTGCAGCCCCATCCATCGCGATACCAGACCCCCATGACCGAAATCCATGCCCTGCGCGATGCCTACCGCCAAGACAAGGCCGCGCTGCTGACCGCCCTGCAGGCCACGGGTGCTTCCACGCGCGGCATCCGCGTGTTGCTGCGCAAGCTCTCCACCCTGGCCGGCGACCTGCTGCAGACGCTGTGGCTGCGCGCCGAGCTGCCGGCCGACATGGCGCTGGTGGCGGTGGGCGGGTTCGGACGGAACCAGCTGTTTCCGTATTCGGACGTCGACGTGCTGCTGCTGATGCCGGACGGCGCCGAGCCGGAAGCGAGCAGCTCGCTGCGCACGCGGCTGGAGGGCTTCATCGGCAGTTGCTGGGACGCGGGGCTGGAGATCGGATCGAGCGTGCGCACCGTGGCCGAGTGCCTGGCCGAGAGCGCGGGCGACGTGACGGTGCAGACCTCGCTGCTGGAGTCGCGCCTGGTGTGCGGCGACGCGGCGCTGTACGCCCGGTTCCAGCGGAAGTTCCGTGCGCGGATAAATCCGCAGGCCTTTCTGGTCGCCAAGACGCTGGAGATGCGCCAGCGCCACAACAAATACGACAACACGCCCTACTCGCTGGAACCCAACTGCAAGGAATCGCCCGGCGGGCTGCGCGACCTGCAGATGATCCTTTGGGTGTCGCAGGCGGCCGGCCTCGGATCCAACTGGGCGGAACTGGCCGCCAGCGGAATGGCCACGGCCTTCGAGGTGCGCCAGATCGAGCGCAACGAGGCCTTGCTGTGCCTGATCCGCGCGCGTCTGCATGCGGCCGCCGGGCGGCATGAAGACCGCCTGGTGTTCGACCTGCAGACCGCCGTGGCCGAATCGTTCGGCTACCGCTCGGTGTCCCCGGACGGCGCGCGCCTGCCGATGCGCGCCAGCGAATGCCTGATGCGCCGCTACTACTGGGCGGCCAAGGCGGTGTCGCAGCTCAGCCAGATCCTGCTGCTCAACATCGAGGAGCGGCTGAACCCGTCCACGCACGAGCCGCGCCCCATCAACGAGCGCTTCTTCGAGAAGGCCGGCCTCATCGAGGTGGCCAGCGACGACCTGTACCAGCGCGACCCCCACGCCATCCTGGAGACCTTTTTGCTCTACCAGACCACGGTGGGCCTCAAGGACCTGTCGGCCCGCACCTTGCGTGCGTTGTACAACGCGCGCGGCGTGATGGACAGCGCCTTCCGCCGCGACCCGGTGAACCGTGCCAACTTCATGCGCATCCTGCAGCAGCCCTCGGGCATCACGCATGCCATGCGGCTCATGAACCAGACCTCGGTGCTGGGGCGCTACCTGTGGGCGTTTCGCGGCATCGTGGGGCAGATGCAGCACGACCTGTTCCACGTCTACACGGTGGACCAGCACATCCTCATGGTGCTGCGCAATGTGCGGCGTTTCTTCATGGCCGAGCATGCGCACGAATACCCGTTCTGCTCGCAGCTGGCCGGCGGCTGGGACAAGCCCTGGCTGCTGTACATCGCCGCGCTGTTCCACGACATCGGCAAGGGCCGGGGCGGCGACCACTCGCAAATCGGCGCGGTGGAAGTGCGGCGCTTTTGCCGCCAGCACGGCGTGGACCGCGAAGATGCGCGGCTCATCGAGTTCCTGGTCAGCGAGCACCTGGCCATGAGCCGCATCGCGCAGAAGGAAGACTTGTCCGACCCCGACGTGATCGCCAGCTTTGCGCGGCGCGTGGGCAACGAGCGTTACCTGACGGCGCTGTATCTGCTCACGGTGGCCGACATCCGCGGCACCAGCCCCAAGGTGTGGAACGCCTGGAAGGGCAAGCTGCTGGAAGACCTGTACCGCGCCACCCTGCGCACCTTGGGCGGCCGCGCACCCGACGCCGCCGCCGAGATCGAGGCGCGCAAGCGCGAAGCCCTGGTGCTGCTGGCGCTGAGCGCGCTGCCCTTCGAGGCGCACAAGGCCCTGTGGGCCACGCTGGACGTGAGCTACTTCATGCGCCACGAGGCCGCCGACATCGCCTGGCACACGCGCCACCTGTCGCGCCACGTGGGCACCCCGCGTGCCGTGGTGCGGGCGCGCCAGTCGCTGGCGGGCGATGGCCTGCAGGTGATGGTGTACGCGCCCGACCAGGAAGACCTGTTCGCCCGCATCTGCGGCTACTTCGACCGGGCGGGCTTCAGCATCCTGGATGCACGTGTTCACACGGCCAACAACGGGCACGCGCTGGACACCTTCCAGATCGTCGCCTCGGACCAGGCGGGCCACTACCGCGAACTGACCCACATGGTGGAGAGCGACCTCGTGCGCGTGATCGAAGAAGGCGGCCCGCTGCCCGAGCCTGCACGCAAGCGGGTGTCGCGCCGGGTCAAGAGCTTTCCCGTGGCGCCCCGCGTCACCTTGCGCCCCGACGAAAAGGCCCAGCGCTGGCTGCTGGCCATCTCCGCCAGCGACCGCGCCGGCCTGCTCTACCTGGTGGCCCGCGTGCTGGCGCAACACCACCTGAGCGTGCAGCTCGCCAAGGTCAGCACCCTGGGCGAGCGGGTGGAGGACACCTTCCTGGTACAGGGCCCGGAGCTGCAGAACAACGCCCGGCAAATCCAGATCGAGACGGAGCTGCTGCGCGAGCTGTCGGCCTGAGCCTCGGAATATTGGCCGGCGATTTGCTTCATTTTTGATAGCTGTCAGCGCTTTACCAGAAAGCGCTGGCGGCATTTTTTATTCAAATTTTTCTGAACGGAAGCGCGCGCGATCGCCGCCGCACCTCAGCGCCCTCAGTCGTCCTCGGCGGCATCGATCTCCGGAAACAACACCTCGGTGAACCCGAACTGCGTGAAGTCGCGCACCCGCATGGGGTAGAGCTTGCCAACAAGGTGGTCGCACTCGTGCTGCACCACGCGGGCATGAAACCCGTCCACCGTGCGATCGATGGGGTCGCCATACGGATCAAACCCGGTGTAGCGGATGCGCGCCCAGCGCGGCACCTTGCCCCGCAGCCCAGGCACGGACAGGCAGCCCTCCCAGTCGTCCTCTTCCTCGTCCCCCAGCGGCGTGATCACCGGATTGAGCAGCACGGTGGGCGGCACCAGCGGCCGGTCGGGATAGCGCGGGTTGCGCACGTCGGAGCCAAAGATGACGAGCTGCAGGTCGACCCCGATCTGTGGCGCAGCCAGCCCGGCGCCGTTCACCGCGCGCATGGTGTCGAACATGTCGCGCACCAGCAGGTGCAGTGCATCGGTGTCAAACGCGGTGACGGGCTGGGCAACCCGCAGCAGGCGCGGGTCACCCATCTTGAGAATGGTGTGGATGGTCATGGCAAACGGGCAGACGAGCAGACGAGCAAACGTGCGAAAAGGGACGCAAAGCAGCCCGCGCAGCATAGCGCGTGGCAAGCGCAGCATCCGGCCTGCATGGGGAACCCACCCGGCAGCACCGCCAGACCGCTTTTGTGGAAATCGCTCACTTTTTGTGTATATAATCGTGGTCTTGTTCCTCGATAGCTCAGTCGGTAGAGCGCCGGACTGTTAATCCGTAGGTCCCTGGTTCGAGCCCAGGTCGAGGAGCCAAGAATTGCAGGCCCTGCATGAGCTAAGCAGGGCCTTTTAGTTAGCTGGTTAGATCCCTGTCAGATACCGATCATTCCTCGATAGCTCAGTCGGTAGAGCGCCGGACTGTTAATCCGTAGGTCCCTGGTTCGAGCCCAGGTCGAGGAGCCAACACAAAAAGCCTTGCAGCGCAGCCGCGTTGCAAGGCTTTTTTGTTGCCGCCGCCCCGTGTGCATCGTCCACACCATTGCATGCCGGACAATCTCCGGCATGTCCTCGCAATTGCCCTGGCTGCAGCCTGGCGAACCCCTGCCCTCGCCCACCCACGCGTGGGGCGCCGCCGACCCGGCGCCCGGCCTGCTGGCCGCAGGCGGCTCACTCAGCGCACCGGCCCTGTGCGCAGCCTATGCCCAGGGCACATTTCCATGGTATGGCCCCGGCCAGCCGATTCTGTGGTGGGCCCCCGACCCCCGCATGGTGCTGCCCGTGGCCGAATTCAGGCTGCACCGGTCGCTGCGCAAGACGCTGCAGGCCTTCCAGCGGAACGCACAGGCCGAAATCCGCATTGACAATGACTTTGCGGCCGTGATCAACGCCTGCGCCGCCAAGGAGCGCGACGGCCAGGCTGGCACCTGGATCGTGCCGGAGATGATTGCCGCATACACCGCGCTGCACCAGGCGGGCCACGCCCACAGCGTGGAAACCTGGATCGGCGGCCGGCTGGTCGGTGGGCTGTATTGCGTTGCGCTGGGCCAGGCCGTGTTTGGCGAATCCATGTTTGCCCACGCCACCGATGCGTCCAAGATCGCACTGTCGGCGCTGGTGTGCCTGTGCCGGCACCATGGGGTGGTGATGATCGACTGCCAGCAGAACACGCCGCACCTGGCCTCGCTCGGGGCCCGTGAGATCTCGCGCGAAGCCTTCCTGCGGCATGTCGATGGGGCACGCCGGGAGCCGGCGCCCCGCTGGGAATTCGACCCCGTATACTGGAACGCACTGCTGCCCTCCTGATTCCGACAGCATGACGCAACTCAACGACCTCCCGCTGCAGACCCTGCAGTTCTACGCGACCGCCCCGTATCCCTGCAGCTATCTGCCGGACCGGCAGGCCCGCTCGCAGGTCGCCACGCCCAGCCACCTGATCCAGAACGATGTCTATTCAGACCTGGTGGCCAACGGTTTCCGCCGCAGCGGCATGTTCACCTACCGCCCCTATTGCGACGGCTGCCAGGCCTGCACCCCCCTGCGCGTGCTGGCCCATGCGTTTGAGCCCGACCGCAGCCAACGGCGCGCGGTGGCGCGCCACGGCAACCTGCAGGCCCGCGTGCTGCGCCTGTGCTTTGTGCCCGAGCACTACCAGCTTTACCTGCGCTACCAGACCGGGCGCCACGCCGGCGGTGGCATGGACCATGACAGCATCGACCAGTACACGCAGTTTCTGCTGCAAAGCCGCGTCAACTCCCGGCTGGTCGAGTTTCGGGAGACCGACGCGTCCGGCGAGCCCGGGGCACTGAAGATGGTTTCCATCCTGGATGTCCTGGACGATGGCCTGTCGGCCGTCTACACGTTCTACGAGCCTGAACCCCGCTGCAGCTATGGCACCTACAACGTGGTATGGCAGATTGAGCAGGCGCGCTCCCTCGGCCTGCCCTATGTCTATCTGGGCTATTGGATCGAGGCCAGCCCCAAGATGAACTACAAGGCACGCTTTCACCCCCACGAGGTGCGCACGAACGGCCGGTGGGAGCGGGGCACGGCCCCTGCGGCCGGCGCTGCGGCGGCAGACTGAAAGCAGAGCAGCATTTCACAAGGTAAGATGCGGCGGCTCTTCAGCTCTCGCCGCCCATGAAAAAAATCGATCCCAGCGTCCCCGCCAAACCCAGCGTTCAGGTCCTGGAGCGCATGTTTACGCTGATCGATGTGCTGGCGTCCCGCGAGGAAGCGATCTCCCTCAAGGAGATCAGCGAGAAGACCGGCCTGCACCCGTCCACCACCCACCGCATCCTGAACGACCTGACCATCGGCCGCTTTGTCGACCGGCCCGAGTCAGGCAGCTATCGCCTGGGCATGCGCCTTCTGGAACTGGGCAATCTGGTCAAGGCCCGGCTCAGCGTGCGTGATGCTGCACTCGCGCCCATGCGCAACCTGCACAAGCTCATCCAGCAGCCGGTCAACCTGAGCATGCGCCAGGGCGACGAAATCGTCTATGTCGAGCGCGCCTACAGCGAGCGATCCGGCATGCAGGTGGTACGGGCCATCGGCGGCCGCGCCCCGTTGCACCTCACATCCACGGGCAAGCTGTTTCTGGCGCTGGACGACCCGCAGCGGGTGCGCGCCTATGCCACGCGCACAGGTCTTTCCGGCCAGACCCGCAACAGCATCACCCAGCTCCCTGTCCTGGAGCGCGAACTCGCCAAGGCGCGCCAGTACGGCATAGCGCGCGACAACGAAGAGCTGGAACTGGGCGTGCGCTGCATGGCCGCTGGCGTGTATGACGACCAGGGCAAACTGGTGGCGGGCTTGTCGATCTCTGCACCTGCCGACCGGCTGGACGAAGGCTGGCTGCCCAAGCTGCAGGCCACCGCAAGCGAAATTTCCACGGCTCTCGGACATGCCGCCAGCACAGCCCCATCCAGCGACGCCGCATCCAGCCAGGATTCGCGCAGCCTGATGCGCTGATCCCTGAGATCAGCATCCATCGCCCCCCCCCGCACCCATCGCGGAGGCCTCCCCAGGCTCCAATGAAAACGCCGGAGCAGCGTGGGCTGGTCCGGCGTATTGGGGAGCGGCTGGCGAAAGGAACAACTATCTTGCCACCGCGCGCACGGCCTGCAACGGCAGCTCGGGCTTGGACTCGACCCACTGGCGCACCCGTTCGGCGTCGCCGAGCCGGCTGAATTTGCCCGCAGAGTCTAGGAACACCATGATGAGCTTGCGCCCGGCAACCTGCGCCTGCATGACCAGGCAGCGCCCGGCCTCGGAGATATAGCCCGTCTTCTGCAACCCGATATCCCATGTGGGGTTCTTGACCAGGCCATTGGTGTTGTTGTACTGCAGCGTCTTGTGTCCCACCGCCACCTCGTAGCCGGGGGATGTGGACAGTTCACGCAGCAGGGGGTCGCCGTGCGCCACGTTCACCAACGTGGCCAGATCGCGTGCACTCGACTGGTTGCGGCTGGAGAGCCCCGTGGGCTCCACGTACTTGGTATCTGTCATGCCGAGCAGCCGCGCCTTCGCATTCATCTGCGCCACGAAGACTTCGAGCCCGCCAGGATAGGTGCGCCCCAGGGCATGGGCGGCGCGGTTTTCGCTCGACATGAGTGCCAGGTGCAGCATCTCGCCCCGGGTGAGGGTGGAACCCACCATCAGGCGCGACCGGCTGCCTTTTTCCGTGTCCACATCTTCCTGCGTGATCGTGATGGGTTCATCCATCGGCAGACGGGCCTGGGAAATGATCATGCCGGTCATGAGCTTGGTGAGCGACGCAATGGGCAGCACCGCGTGGTCGTTCTTGCTGAGAAGAACTTCCTGGGTGTCCTGGTCAATCACCAGGGCCACGCTGGACTTGAGGTCCAGGGGGTCCGTGATTTCGTGCAAGCCAGCAATCTGGCCAAAAGAAAGCCGGGGAGGTGCCGGCGTGTAAGCCACGCGTGTCGGCGCCTTGGCCGACTTGGCGGTGATGCGAACCACCCTGTTGCTGGCGGAAGCCTTGCGCGGAGCCACCGCACGCTTTGCGCTGCTGGAGCTGACTTGCTCCTTCTTGGCGGGCGCCCTTTTGCGCTCGCCGGCGTGGGCGGCAGTCCCCACCAGCGCCGCGCTGAGGAAAAACACGCTCACGGTTTGGCAGAAACGATTCACTGCGGTGCGACAGGCATGGTGCATCAAAGTGCTCCAAACGGTAAAAAGTGTTGTGCAGTGTACAGAATCAAAAAAAGTCGCGCAAGATCAATGCCTTGCACGACTTTCCAAGAAAGTGATTGAAATTATAGAAACATTGATCAGCCTTGTGCAGCGACCCGATCAGCTTTACTTTGTAACTTGTTCAGGGCACTGAGGTAGGCCTTGGCGGACGCCACCACGATGTCCGGATCGGCCCCCACACCGTTCACCACCCGGCCACTGTTCTGCAGGCGCACGGTCACCTCCCCCTGGCTCTCGGTCGAGCCACTGATGGCATTCACCGAATACAGCACCATTTCCGCGCCGCTCTTCACATGGGACTCGATGGCCTTGAGCGACGCATCCACCGGTCCGTTGCCGATGGATTCACCCCGCACTTCATGGCCGTCCACGGTGAAGACAACCCGCGCACGCGGCTGTTCGCCGGTTTCGCTTTGCTGGTAGAGGGAAACAAAGCCGTACTGCTCCTTCTCGGCTGTCACGCTTTCGTCGCTCACCAGCGCGAGGATGTCCTCATCGAAGATTTCGCTCTTGCGGTCGGCCAGTTCCTTGAACTTGGCAAACGCCACATTGATTTCGGTCTCGCTGTCGAGCTGCACGCCCAGCTCCTGCAGGCGCTGCTTGAAGGCATTGCGGCCGCTGAGCTTGCCCAGCACGATCTTGTTGGCCGACCAGCCCACGTCTTCGGCGCGCATGATTTCGTAGGTGTCGCGCGCCTTCAGCACGCCGTCCTGGTGAATCCCGCTGGCATGGGCAAAGGCGTTGGCCCCCACCACCGCCTTGTTGGGCTGCACCACGAACCCGGTGGTCTGGCTGACCATGCGGCTGGCCGCCACGATGTGCTGGGTGTCGATGCCCAGGTCCAGGTTGAAGTAGTCACGGCGGGTCTTCACGGCCATCACCACCTCTTCCAGCGAGCAGTTTCCGGCACGCTCGCCCAAGCCGTTGATCGTGCATTCCACCTGGCGCGCGCCGCCAATCTTCACGCCGGCCAGCGAATTGGCCACCGCCATGCCCAGGTCATTGTGGCAATGCACCGACCAGATGGCCTTGTCGCTGTTGGGGATGCGTTCGCGCAGCGTCTTGATGAAGTTGCCGTACAGCTCGGGAATCGCATAGCCCACGGTGTCGGGCACGTTGATGGTGGTGGCGCCCTCGGCGATCACCGCTTCGAGCACGCGGCACAGAAAATCCGGTTCGCTGCGGTAACCGTCTTCGGGGCTGAACTCGATGTCGGCCACCAGGTTGCGGGCGAAGCGCACCGATTGCTTGGCCTGCTCCAGCACCTGCTCTGGCGTCATGCGCAGCTTTTTCTCCATGTGCAGGGGGCTGGTGGCGATGAAGGTGTGGATGCGCGCGCTGTTCGCGCCAGCCAGCGCTTCGGCCGCGCGTGAAATGTCGCGGTCATTGGCCCGCGAGAGCGAGCAGATGGTCGAATCCTTGATCGCGTTGGCAATGGCCTGCACCGCTTCGAAATCGCCGTTGGAGCTGGCCGCAAAACCCGCCTCGATCACATCCACCTTCAGGCGCTCCAGCTGGCGGGCGATGCGCAGCTTTTCATCCCGGGTCATGGAGGCGCCGGGCGACTGCTCGCCATCGCGCAAGGTGGTGTCGAAAATGATGAGTTTGTCAGCCATGTCGTTCTCTCCTGGTATCGGTAGGTGGGGTCCCGCAACGTCAAAAATCCGGCGGCCAAGACAAAAGGCCCGTTGCGGGTGCATACGGGCCTTTGTGGAAAAAGTGTGCGCGTGCGCCTACCGTCTCCGCCCGTGGGGAGGTAGCAGTAGAGCCAGTGCAAACGTGTTCATGCAGCGCAATGTAGCACATGTGGCGCGCCGGGCTGCAGCGCTCACTTGTGCAAGCCGCGCTCGTCGGGTTCTTCGGTGGATGTACTGATCACGCTGCTGTGCTGCCCCTTGGCCTTGCGCCAGGCATACACGCCATAGCCGCTTACGCCATACAGCACGAACACGCCGAACAGCACGATGGGCGGATGGATATTGATGACGGCGATGCCCAGCGCGATCAGCACGATGGCCGCAAACGGCACGCTCTTTTTCATCTGCACGTCCTTGAAGCTGTAGAACGGCACATTGGTGACCATGGTGAGGCCCGAGTACAGCGTGAAGGCGAACATCGTCCAGGTGATCTGCGACCAGCTGAGCCACGCGTCTTCACCCCGTTGCACGTCCAGTTCCGTCATGAGCCAGATGAACCCGGCGACCAGCGCTGCCGCGGCTGGCGACGGAAGCCCCTGGAAGTAGCGCTTGTCCACCACGCCCGTGTTCACGTTGAAACGCGCCAGCCGCAATGCCGCGCAAGCGCAATAGACAAACGCCGCGATCCAGCCCCAGCGGCCCAGGCCGCGCAGGGCCCACTCGTAGGCGATCAACGCCGGTGCAGCGCCAAACGAGACCATGTCGGAGAGCGAGTCCATCTGCTCGCCGAAAGCGCTCTGCGTGTTGGTCATGCGGGCCACGCGTCCGTCCAGGCTGTCCAGCACCATGGCGCAGAAAACGCCCACAGCGGCCATGTCGAAGCGGCCGTTCATGGCCATCACGATGGCATAGAACCCCCCGAACAGCGCTGCCAGGGTGAACAGGTTGGGCAGGATGTAGATGCCCTTGCGACGCTTGCGCACCATCACCTCAGCGCCCGGGATGGAATCGTCACCATCATGCATCAAACAGTCCTCCAGCGCTTACCCATCATGGGCAAGCAGCTATCAAATTTATAGTAATTGGCCATCAACCACCTGCGAGGCATGGCGTTGCGCGTGCCCCAGGCAAAGCACGCAGTGTAGCGCCTGCCCACCACCCGCCCGGCCATGAAAAAAGGCCACCGAGGTGGCCTTCAGACGCTTCGCGAAGAAG
This sequence comes from Paracidovorax sp. MALMAid1276, assembly GCF_049198005.1. Taxonomy (NCBI): domain Bacteria; kingdom Pseudomonadati; phylum Pseudomonadota; class Betaproteobacteria; order Burkholderiales; family Comamonadaceae; genus Paracidovorax; species Paracidovorax sp. MALMAid1276. The sequence continues at coordinate 37,340 of NZ_JBMIRS010000180.1, forward strand.
AATCAGTTGCGGGTCTGGTCGACCAGCTTGTTCTTGGCGATCCAGGGCATCATGGCGCGCAGCTGGCCGCCCACCTTTTCGATGCTGTGGTCGGCCGTGTTGCGGCGGCGGGCCGTCATCGATGGGTAGTTCAGGCGGCCTTCCTGGATGAACATCTTGGCGTATTCGCCGTTCTGGATGCGCTTGAGCGCATTGCGCATGGCAGCGCGCGACTGTTCGTTGATCACCTCGGGGCCGGTCACGTACTCGCCGTACTCGGCGTTGTTCGAGATCGAGTAGTTCATGTTGGCAATGCCGCCTTCGTAGATCAGGTCCACGATGAGCTTGAGCTCGTGCAGGCATTCGAAGTAGGCCATTTCAGGCGCGTAGCCGGCTTCGACCAGGGTTTCATAACCCATCTTGATCAGCTCGACCGCGCCGCCGCACAGCACGGCCTGTTCGCCGAACAGGTCGGTCTCGGTTTCTTCCTTGAAGTTGGTTTCGATGATGCCGGCCTTGCCGCCGCCATTGGCCGCTGCGTACGACAGCGCCAAGTCACGGGCCTTGCCGGACTTGTCCTGGTGCACGGCCACCAGGTGGGGCACGCCGCCGCCCTGGGTATAGGTGTTGCGCACGGTGTGGCCAGGGGCCTTGGGGGCCACCATCCACACGTCCAGGTCGGCACGGGGCACGACCTGGTTGTAGTGCACGTTGAAGCCGTGGGCGAACGCCAGCGATGCGCCTTGCTTGATGTTGGGCTCGACATTGTTCTTGTACACGGCTGCGATGTCTTCATCGGGCAGCAGGATCATGACCACGTCAGCGGCCTTCACGGCGTCGTTGACTTCCAGCACGTTCAGGCCAGCCTTGCCGACCTTGTCCCACGATGCACCGCCCTTGCGCAGGCCGACCACCACCTTCACGCCGCTGTCGTTCAGGTTTTGTGCGTGGGCGTGGCCCTGGCTGCCGTAGCCGATGATGGCCACGGTCTTGCCCTTGATCAGGCTCAGGTCGGTATCTTTGTCGTAGAAAACTTTCATGGGTTGCTCCGGTTGAATGCGTTGTTGGGGTTGATATGAAATGAATGCGGGGGGATTGTCGTACTACACGCGCAGGATGCGCTCGCCCCGGCCGATGCCGCTGGCGCCCGTGCGCACGGTCTCCAGAATCGAAGTGCGGTCGATGGCCTGCAGGAAGGCATCGTTCTTGCCCTGGTCGCCGGTCAGCTCGATCGTGTAGCTCTTTTCCGTCACGTCGATGATGCGGCCGCGGAAGATGTCGGCCATGCGCTTCATCTCCTCGCGCTCCTTGCCCACGGCGCGCACCTTCACCATCATGAGCTCGCGCTCGGTGTAGGCGCCTTCGGTCAGGTCGACCACCTTCACCACCTCGATGAGACGGTTCAAGTGCTTGGTGATCTGCTCGATCACGTCGTCCGAGCCCGTCGTCTGGATGGTCATGCGCGACAGCGAGGGGTCCTCGGTGGGCGCCACGGTGAGCGATTCGATGTTGTAGCCCCGGGCCGAGAACAGGCCCACGACGCGGGAAAGAGCACCAGGCTCGTTTTCCAGCAAGACAGCAATGATGTGTTTCATAAGGTCAGATTCCTCTTTTCGCTGCCCTCCCCCGCGCACGGTAATGCGCGGGCTTGGCAGGCAATAGATTCGTCAAAAAGTGATAGCTATCAATATGATAGCTGTCAGCGCTTGATAGGTAAGCGCTGGGGGCCAATTTGATGCTTAAAGGTCTTCCGACCCCAGCAGCATTTCGGTGATGCCCTTGCCGGCCTGCACCATCGGGAACACGTTCTCGGTGGGGTCGGTGCGGAAGTCCATGAACACCGTGCGGTCCTTGAGCTTGCGGGCTTCGCGCAGCGCAGGCTCCACGTCCTTCGGGTGCTCGATCAGCATGCCCACGTGGCCGTAGGCTTCGGCCAGCTTCACGAAGTTGGGCAGCGCGTCCATGTAGCTGTGGCTGTAGCGGCCGGAGTACTCGATCTCCTGCCACTGGCGCACCATGCCCAGGTAGCGGTTGTTCAGCGAGCAGATCTTGATCGGCGTGTTGTACTGCAGGCAGGTCGACAGTTCCTGGATGTTCATCTGCACCGAGCCTTCGCCGGTGATGCAGAACACCTCGGATTGCGGCTTCGCCAGCTTGATGCCCATGGCGTACGGAATGCCCACGCCCATGGTGCCCAGACCACCGGAGTTGATCCAGCGGCGGGGTTCGTCGAAGCGGTAGTACTGCGCGGCCCACATCTGGTGCTGGCCCACGTCGGACGTGATGTACGTGTCAGCGTCCTTGGTCATGTTCCACAGCGTCTCAACCACATACTGCGGCTTGATGACGTCGGGGCCGCCCATGTCGTACTTCAGGCAGTCACGCTTGCGCCAGCCTTCGATGGTGTCCCACCAGGCGGCCAGGGCGCCTGCATCGGGACGGGTGCTGGTTTCGCGGATCATCGCGATCAGCTCGGTGAGCACGTCCTTCACATCGCCGACGATCGGGATGTCGACCTTCACGCGCTTGGAGATGCTCGACGGGTCGATGTCGACGTGGATGATCTTGCGGTCGTTCTGCGCGAAATGCTTGGGGTTGCCGATCACGCGGTCGTCAAAGCGCGCGCCCACAGCCAGCAGCACGTCGCAGTTCTGCATGGCATTGTTGGCTTCGATGGTGCCGTGCATGCCCAGCATGCCCAGGAACTTGCGGTCCGACGCGGGATAGGCCCCGAGGCCCATCAGCGTGTTGGTGACCGGGTAGCCCAGCATGTCCACCAGGGTGCGCAGCTCGTTGGTGGCGTTGCCCAGCAGCACGCCGCCGCCGGTGTAGATGTACGGGCGCTTGGCGGTCAAGAGCAGCTGCAGCGCTTTACGGATCTGGCCGCCGTGGCCCTTGCGCACAGGGTTGTACGAGCGCATTTCCACGCTCGTGGGGTAGCCGGTGTAGGGCACCTTCTTGAAGGAGACGTCCTTGGGCACATCCACCACCACCGGGCCGGGGCGGCCGGTGCGCGCGATGTGGAAGGCCTTTTTCAACGTGGCAGCGAGGTCGCGCGCATCCTTGACGAGGAAGTTGTGCTTGACGATGGGGCGCGTGATGCCGACGGTATCGCATTCCTGGAAGGCATCCAGCCCGATGGCGGGCGTGGGCACCTGGCCGGAGATGATCACCATGGGGATCGAATCCATGTAGGCCGTGGCGATGCCGGTGACCGCGTTGGTCAGGCCGGGGCCGGAGGTGACCAGCGCCACGCCCACTTCGCCGGTGGCGCGCGCATAGCCGTCGGCGGCATGCACCGCCGCTTGCTCGTGCCGCACCAGCACGTGCTGGATGGTGTCTTGCTTGTAGAGGGCGTCGTAGATGTAGAGAACCGCACCGCCGGGGTAGCCCCAGATGTACTGCACGTTCTCGGCTTGCAGCGCCTTGACGAGGATTTCGGCGCCCATGAGGTCCTGGGAGCCAGCGAGGGAGGATTGGGAGGTACCCTGCGACGCAGCGGACGCCGAGGCGAGCTCAGCCTTGGAGATTTCCATGATCGATCAACCTTTGTGAATTTCTCTGACGAAAAACCTTGGGTGCTCCTTGCACGCGCTCTTGTGAAGCCAGCTTGGAACTTGAGGCCAAGGACATGGGCAAGATGATTGCTTGCCGGACCGTGACCCGTTTGCCTTTTGAATTGCAACCGGCATTATCGCACTGCAACACAATCAAAAACTGCCGCTCCTCAAAAAATCAGGGGGCGATGCGATAATCAATGGCTTGGCAGTGCCAGATAGCCACATTTGCCAGCCATGCGCACCACCCCCACCCGGGCTGACCCCTCTTGGCAACCGAACAAGAACTCTCCGACTTCCTGAAAAGTGTAGAAAAGCGCGCATTCAAGCGCTCGGTCTATCACGTTCGCAACGAGGAAGCGGCCCTGGACATCGTGCAGGACAGCATGCTCAAGCTGGCCGAACACTACGGCGACAAGCCTGCGGCCGAACTGCCCATGATCTACCAGCGCATCCTGTCGAACTGCACGCTCGACTGGTTCCGGCGCCAGAAAACCCGCAATGCACTGTTTTCGAGCATGAGCGACTTTGAAGGGCCCGGCGAAGATGGCATGGATTTTGATCTGCTGGAAGCGTACTCGGGGCCGGAATCCGGCGAAAGGGCTGAAAGCGCCGAGGACATGACCCGCCGGGCGCAGATATTCCAGGAGATCGAAGCCGAGATTGCCGAGCTCCCGCCCCGTCAACGGGAGGCCTTCCTGATGCGTTACTGGGAAGAAATGGACGTTGCGGAAACCGCAGCGGCCATGGGCTGCTCCGAAGGAAGCGTCAAAACACATTGTTTCCGTGCCGTTCAGACCCTGAGCAAGGCACTGAAAGCCAAAGGAATCGAGCCATGAATACCGTACGAGCAACCAACGCCCCGACAGAAGCCGCCGCAGAGCGCTATGCCCTGCGTGTCGCGGCTCGACTGTCGCGTGGCACCGAGGACTTGCCCTATGACATCTCCGAACGGCTTCGCGCCTCGCGCATGCAGGCACTGGCCCGCCGCAAGCGCGCGGCGGCCCCCGCCCGCGTTGCGGCGCCCGTGGTGGTCAGTGTGGGTCACACTGCCGCACTCGGCCGCGGTGGCGACCAGGGCAGTGGCTGGTCGAATGCCCTGGTGTCTGCCGTACCCCTGATGGCATTGGTGGTGGGCCTGGTGGTGATCAACAGCGCGCAGGACGAGAACAGCGCCAACGACCTCGCCGAGGTGGATGCCGCCCTGCTGACGGATGACCTGCCGCCGGCCGCCTATGCCGACCCTGGCTTCGTACAATTCCTCAAGACTTCCGCACGAGCCAACTGAACGGCCAGCCCGATCAGCCACAGAACGGACTGAATGGACCCACGCTTCCCCGCTACCCCCATGTCCCCCGCCAACCTGCCAGCCATCGTGCTGGCTTTGGCGCTTCTGGGGGTGCTTTCCGTGGGCGGCGGATACGCCTGGGTGCAGACACGCAACGCGCCGGGCACCCTGCTCTCGGCTGGGGCACAAGCGGCCATTGACGACCCGAGCAATGTCCGCCCGACCAAGCGCCCCGGTGACCCCGGACCACCGTCTGCGCGGTCTGCGGGGGCCGAGTCGACCGCCACCGAGACTGGCCCGCCCTGGAAAGCGCTGACCACGGCGCAGAAGGAGGCCCTGCATCCGCTGGCCGAGCGCTGGTCGCTGCTGAGCGAAGCGCAAAAACGACGCTGGCTGTCGCTGGCTGCCAGTTTTGCCAGCCTGCCCGCCGACGAGCAGGCCAAGTTCCATGACCGCATGACCGACTGGGCCAGCCTGAGCGTGCAGCAGCGCAGCCAGGCGCGCCTGAACTTTGCGGTGGCCAACCATCTTGCCCGCGACGACAAGCGCGCTCAATGGGAGGCCTATCTCGCGCTGCCGGACGAAGAAAGGGCCGCGCTCGCTGCCATCGCTGTTCCCAAACCCAAGGGCGCCGCCACCGCGTTGCGGCCGGTTCCGCCCCAGAAGCTGGCCCAGGTGCCTGCGGCCAGCCAGGCCAACCCCCAGCGCCCCAATCCGCCCAAGATTCCACCGGTCATCGACCATTCGCCGCGCGTGGCAGCGCCGGTCACACCCACAGCGCCACTGGGTGCGCCCCCCACGTCCAGCCCGGATGCCCCGGTGGTGGAAACCGCGCCGGTGTCGGTCCCGGTGGCGACTCCGGCGGCACTCCCCCCGCTGGGCGATGCCTCCGCCGCCAACTCCCCGGCCCCCACCACCCCTGCGCCGGTCACGCCGGACACCTCGGGCCTGTATCCTCAGTAGTTTTCAGCCTGGCGCCGCCGCGTTGCGCCGCCGCTATCCTTGTCCGACCGGAATGTCCACCCCAAGCCCTGCCCGCGCTCCCTCGACCGACCTGCCCGGCGGCGCCCCCCCTTCTTCCTCCTCCTCGCCCAATGGCACCACGCCCAACCTGTGGCGGCGCATGGCCTGCTGGCTGTACGAAGGCATGCTGATGTTCGGTGTGGTGTTCATCGCAGGCTACCTGTTCGGCACCCTGAGCCAGACCCGCAACGCCATGGACAACCGTCATGCCTTGCAGGCGTTTCTCTTCGTCATCTTCGGCATCTACTTCACCTGGTTCTGGGCCAAGGGGCAGACCCTGGCCCAGAAGACCTGGCTGATCCGCGTGGTGGACCGGGCCGGCCAGCCCATCAGCCAGGCGCGTGCGCTGCTGCGGTATGTGCTGAGCTGGGTGTGGTTCTTGCCGCCGCTGGCGGCGTATTCATTCGGTGTGGCGGCTGTGGACGTGCTGGTGCTGACCTTTGGCTGGGTGGCCATCTGGGCCATCCTGAGCCGGTTTCACCCCACCCGCCAGTTCTGGCACGACGCCTGGGCCGGCACGCGCCTGGTGCACCACGAGCTTCCCAAAAAATAGCCCGCCCCATGGTCGCCGCCCCGCGCAGGCGCGCAGCGCACTGACGCGCGCACCTGTCATGCGGCTGCGACACAATCACTGCCATGTCCGCCCTACGCCCCGAGCCCTCCACACCCGCCAACCCTCAGAAGGCCCGCACCGGCCTCAATCGCGTCTGGCACGCGGCGGGATATTCGATGGAGGGCCTGCGCGCGGGCTGGCACGAGAAAGCCTTTCGCCAGGAGGCCATCGCCGCGATGCTGCTGCTGCCCGCCTCCCTCTGGCTGGGGCGCAGCTGGGTGGAAACCGCGCTGCTGGCCGGGTCGGTGCTGATCGTGATGATCGTGGAGCTGCTCAACACCGGCATCGAGACCGCCATCGACCGCATCGGCCCCGAATGGCACGACCTGTCCAAGCGCGCCAAGGACATGGGCAGCGCGGCGGTGCTGCTGGCCCTGCTGCTGTGTGCTGGTATCTGGGCGGCCGCTCTTTTTCAAAGGATTGCCCATGGCTGAACCCACTTTTTCCCTGTGTGTCTACTGCGGATCGCGCCCCGGCACCGACGCGGCCTTTGCCGACGCAGCGCGGGCGGTGGGCACCTGGATAGGGAGCCATGGCGGCCAACTGGTCTACGGCGGCGGGCGCAGCGGCCTGATGGGCACGGTGGCAGAGGCTACGCGCCAGGCCGGCGGCCGGGTTGTGGGCGTGATACCCCAGGCGCTGGTGGACAAGGAACTGGCGAACCGCCTGTGCGACGAACTGCACATCGTGCAGACCATGCACGAACGCAAGGCCATGATGGCCGAGCGCAGCGACGCCTTTATCGCTCTGCCCGGCGGCATCGGCACGTTCGAAGAACTCTTTGAAGTGTGGACCTGGCGCCAGCTGGGCTACCACGACAAGCCCCTGGGCCTGCTCAACGTGGCCGGCTACTACGATGCGCTGATGGGTTTTTTGAACCACAGCGTCGCCAGCGGCTTCATGGGCGAATGGCAGATGGGATTGCTGCACGCCTCCAACGAGGCCGATGCGCTGCTGCGCACGCTGGTGCAGAACGCCGGGCCGGGCCAAGCCCCTGTCCCGCTGCGGTCGGTGATCTAGCCTGCCTCAACAACTGGCGCGGCCCGGAACCAGAACCGCCGCGCAAGGGCCGCCCCGCCGCGCTGGCGGTGT